>JAIRLF010000092.1 GCA_031259655.1 Prevotellaceae bacterium | reverse complement strand
GCCGCGATGATCTCTTCCTCTGTCGCGTCCATTTTGCCGATGCGAATGTTACCAAGAATCGTGTCGTTGAACAGCACCACGTCCTGAAAGACAAAGGACATATAAGCCATCAGGTGTTCAGGGTCAAAGGTCTTAATGTCCTGGCCGCCGATGGTGATACGGCCACAACCAACCGGGTTATTGAGCAAGTCCACTCGCTATTAAGCCTGTATATAATTTGCTGTATATTCTACTACATATGCTATATTGCTTGTAAAGAAATTGTTTTACAGCTCAACTTTTTGCGTTATCAGTGCATTAAGCTTATTAAGAACCTTGTGTTTGTATAACTCTATAGTCGCATAAATTTCTGCAATTTTTCTTTGTATATCCACATCGAAATCTCCATTTTCATTTAATGGTATTGATATTTCGATTTTTTTCATATTGGTTAATGAAGCCCTCAATCCTCGGTCGAATCCATATTGATGTTTTATTTGCTTTAGCGAATACATTAAGAAAACCGGATCAATACGCATTGATTTAATCTTAATCGTACCGCAATGGTCAGTGGTAGCAAATTTAACTCCACTATTCATAATATTGAATTCAAAATCGCCATCTATTCCCCAAATAACATACGGCAATGAAAAATCACTTATATTAGTCATTTTCGTAAATGCAAAGGGAACATTCACATTGGTGCTATAAGCAGGGATGAAGCCGTCCTTTTGAAAAAAATCTTTTTTCAATAATCTTTTACCTATAGATAATTCAAAAAGACTTTTGTCATTAAGCGAAACCGTTCTGCTTTTTGTGGTTTCCAATCTACGAGGTGGTTCAATGACAAATTCAGCGACTTCACGGTATTTTTGAGCAACTTCGTTTCTCATATCGTTCAAGATTAAAAATTGCTCAGCCATTACTGTTTGCTCCTCAATGTCGAAATTTCCATTTTCATCAACAGGAATATCAATATTTACAGAGACAAGATTGTGCTTATTTGCTTTGTTGCTATGATTAAATTTATACTTTTCTTTCATATCAAACAACTGAGAATATATGTATGACAACAGGATATTTTTATCTTTCACATCAATCGCTAATCGATCTACATTAATGTAAAACGGACGGTTATGAACAACGAAATTCCGTCCGGCTGACCCATCGCCATTCGTGGCAAAAGATAACAAAAGGTGTTCATCGCTCGCGGGAATCGGTTCTTTAGATTTTAATACATTGATGTACGCGACAGGATCTTTTCCCGCTGTAAACACAGGAATATCTTTTTCTTGGTGTGTGTCAATCGCGGACAGGGTAGTTCTATTGAACCCTATCCCGCTTGTTATAAGCGTAAATAAGTTTTCGTCAAGCAAAGAAAGATGCTTTACTCTTCCTCTAAATATCTTTTTTTTTTCTAGTTCCAGTAAAGGTTCCTGATAAGCATTTATCGTTGCGGCTATATCTGAAATAATAGAAACAAATTGGTTAATATCCGCCGAATTTGTTTCGTCCTCAATGCCGAGTTCTATCCTCTCCTCACGAGTCCACCAGCGCTCAATCGACCAGTATGAGCCGTTGTAAAAATCGTCAATGTTCACGATTTTACACCGCTTATCGTCAGTCGTATAGCGTTCGCGTGCGCCTTTAAACATATTGTAATTTTTTGCCGCAACATCAAGGTCGTTTTGCTCTATGTCAAAACGATAGACATCGCGGGTTTCTCCTATCTCGGAGCATAGATAAGTAAGGACAGGCGTAGTCTGCCGCCCTTTCGTGATTATACCATCTGAGAAAACGAGAATTTTCTTTGTCAAAACCATTATATAAGTTTTTTTATTCGTTGTAAAAAACGTATTGAGCGGCAATGAAATAACGGCGTCAATCACGCACTCATCGAGAATAAAATCGCGAAGTCGTTTATCATTGGAGCGATTCATAATGCCATCAGGAACGACGACAAAAGCCTTTCCGCCCGGTTTGAGAGCACGGATAATCCACTCCATAAACAAACCTTCTACACCCATTGCGCTTATAGCGTAGTGCTGCTCTAATAGACTTTTACGTTTATTTATAACTTCTTCAGGAGTTTTCTTGCTAATCTCGTCTTTTAGATTACTGCTCCCACTCATAACGTATGGAGGATTTGTAAGTATTAAGTCATATTTTTCTATCTCAGGATTAGCAAGAGTGCCAAGAATAGAATTAGTCTGGAGCAGAAAAGTATCGTTAAACAGTTGAGCAAACTGTTCGGTTAATCCCGATCGCTCTCGTATCATCGCTGACATATAAATTAGCATATTTGCCTTAGCTAGTATAATGGTTTTTTGCTCGTCCTTGTCAAAACCTTTGTCGAAACCGCATAGCGTAACCTGTGGAATCAATGTTTCATCTTTTATCTTGAACCAACGATGAATATCGTGCAGTATCAATTCGAGCAAAAATTTACCAACACCGCAAGCCGGATCACATACTACCATTCCTGGTGTAATATCAGTCATACTTACAATGGCGCGCACTACTTTAAGAGGGGTAAAAAACTGCCCCCAGTTTTTCTTACTGATTGATTCTTTCAGGAAGGTTTCAAATAACTTGCTTTTAAAATCATAATCAATATTCTCAAGTGTTCCAAACGAATCAAAACGCTCTAAAATTTTCTTGAAAACTGTCGCGTAACCAGAAACCGCCTTGTCGTCTTTGGACACAAATATCGTTCCGTTGATGATGGTAGTTCTGTCTTTTGGATTCCACGGAAACAGTTCTTTTATTTTTACACGCACTGTAGACGCATAATAGTCAATTACTTCATTCTCCGTATTTGTTTTGTACTGGTTGAGCAGATTTGAAAAAGAATGCAGACCAGTCAAAATGCCAAGGTCGCTAAGATACTTAAAAATAAATATCTCAACGAACGTATACAAACAGTTTTCAGGGGTTGCACCTGATACCGACCAAAGGTCTTGCCATACCCTTTGTGCTAGCGGAAGCGGATCAACAGCCACAGAAACAAGAATACCATCATTCGTGGCAGATATGGACGCAATAGCTTTATTGATCAGCTTTATACATTCCACATCGTCTTTATTAAAATTTAACGCAATACGCGAACCGTCCTCGGTGGTTATTTCATTGCCCGTCATCGGGTTAATCCAAAACGTCTTTTTCCCATCCGTTACGATATAGAGTTTTGCACCCAAGGCTCGCGCTGTTTCGATTTCTTGCGCTATGGCGGCTTCAATTTGCTTTTGCCTCCGTAGTTCTTTCGGTTGCTTATATTCTATTGCTGCGATGACCTGCGGCTTTTTTACTATAAGCGCATCCGGCTTTTTACTCTCAAATTCCGCATAGTCCTTGTTAAGAATGATTTTTGCGCCTTTCAGGGCTTTGAGAGTAGTCGTGCCGATGTTGTAATAGTTCCAAGCACCCATCGTTTCGGGAGCCGCAATTAGATTACGTTGAATAAGTTCTTCGCTCATTCTATTTGGCTCCTTCCTTCCCATTAGTATGGGCTTTTAGATAGTTCTCGATGTCTGACAACTTGATACGCCAAACTCGATCGCCCACCTTAGAGGCTTCAAGTTGGCGAGTCTTAATCAATCTTCGCACAGTTTTATCGGAGAGTTGTAAATAGTTCGCCGCTTGCAAGATAGTCAACAACTCAGACACTATCACCCTCCATACAATAACTTACGATTCATTTTATGAAAACCAAATTTTACCTAAAAACACCCAAAATCGCATCATTTTGACTCATTTTGGGATATTTCCCATTTTTACTCACACTTTTAAAGGTGAGTTATAGCTATTATCCCAGTAAATATCCACAAAAGTCAAGCCCTTTCTTAGAAACAACTAGTTTCAAATGGACTTTATGGGACATAGCGTCACATATCATAGTTACCATCACAGAGTATAAATTGGATTCCCCTCCTCACACCGACCAGCCCTGGCTCTCCGCCTGAAGCGTGTAGAGCCTCTTGTAAAGGCCGTCCCGCGCCATAAGCGCGTTGTGAGCGCCTTGTTCCGCCACGCGCCCCTGGTTAAGCACGATGATGTTGTCCACGCCGGCAATGGTACGGAGGCGGTGGGCGATTACCAGCACGGTCTTGCCTTCGATGAGCGTGGAAATCGCCGCGTGTATGGAAGCCTCGTTCTCAGGGTCAAGGCTCGCGGTCGCCTCGTCGAGGAGGACTATCGGCGCGTTTTTGAGCAGGGCGCGGGCGATGGAAATGCGCTGGCGCTCGCCGCCTGAGAGGGTCGCGCCGTTTTCCCCCAGCATCGTGTTGTAGCCGTCGGGGAGCTTGTCCACAAAGTCGTCGCAGCGGGCGGCTTTCGCCGCCGCGATGATCTCTTCCTCTGTCGCGTCCATTTTGCCGATGCGAATGTTACCAAGAATCGTGTCGTTGAACAGCACCACGTCCTGAAAGACAAAGGACATATAAGCCATCAGGTGTTC
>JAIRLF010000210.1 GCA_031259655.1 Prevotellaceae bacterium | reverse complement strand
CTTTGGAAAAAACACGTGAAACCGACGATATACAACATTTCTACAGTTTTATGTTTGGTCAGTATAAAAAGTTTTTAGAGAAGGAAATCAAAGCCGTTTAACGAAATGATGAAAAAAGCATGGGAAAATATGTATAAATAAATAATTATGGCTACACTAAAAGCACAGAGTTTTGAACTCGAATTTTTGTATCACAATTTGAATAACAGTGATGAGATTGAATATGCTTTCGATGTAAAGTGGGAAGGGAGGCCTTTTTTCAATCCTGAAAATTACAGAAATGAAAATGACAGTTATTATATCAGAAACGGAAAATTTATAGTTCAAGAGTCAATGAATGATGGTGATTGGTTGATGTGTTTTTTCATTGACCTGCTCAAAACACGAGAAGGACAAGTAACTAACAAATGCGAGCCGCCAGAAATCGTGTTTAAGGCGACAACTTGGGAAGACAAACGTGCTGCAAAAGAAAAATCGTGGGAAGAAAAAACTTGTGCTGTTGGGCAAGGCGATGGTACTATTACACATGAACCATATACCGAAACCATGAAAATGTTTATTCCATTATGGGAAAACGACATTGAATTTTCGATAGAAATTCCTTCCTGTGAACCAGAAGGTTATTTTGAGAGCAAGCAATACACAAGTTTTATGTTAACAGTAAAAACTACCTTTGATGACTTGTTGAAATTTGTACAGGGGTTTCAGGAAGAAATGTACGCTTTTTACTGCAAATACGCTGACAGAATAAAATATCTTGGCAGTGGAAAGTATGAAGTAATAAACAAAGAATAGATTATGGACAAAGAAACAACATATCATTTCACTGATAACGTACTTAACAATGCGCTATTTCAGGAGTTTTTGAAAGACAATCCTTCCGAGCAGTACATTCGAGAACTTGTCTTAACTTTTTTGTCGGTGAGCTCCGAAGATATAAGAGACAAGCATGTTAGAAATGTAACTCATACTGTGATAGAATAATGAAAAATGAAAAACCGATAAAACGCTACTTCAAGTTAATGGCAGATTACGGTAATGCTTGGGGATGGGAAATAAATCATTATATCGATGGCACATCGGACGAGATATGTATTGCTGTTTATGATGAAGATGACTTTGATGGAATAAAAATTCCGATAGAATTGGCAAAAAGAATTGATGAATGGCAACAGGAATTTGAAATGACAGGACCTTTTGAACATAACGAGGGGTTTGACTGGGATGATTTTAGTAAAAGAGGAATACGCCTTGCTATTGAATTGAAAAAGCATATCGGACATTTATTCGATGCCTTCTATTATGTTATTCCTTTTGAAGATGACCTCAATAGCGATATTTCACATTACATAGAAATACAAATCAAATAGAAATAATGCAAAAAGAATGAAATAAAATATATTAAAATAAATAAAATGGAAGAAAGAGATTTAATAAAATTTGTTTCAGATAGAACGATTACCAATTATTGGAAAAATGGCAGAGCCGGAAAGTTTGTAGATATTAATAATAATTGTCAGTACAGGTTTCTGGAAACAACCACAGATTGTGCTCGTTGGCTGGTATCACCGTATAATTATCCGGCGATACAGGAACTGCCGATTATGGCTTGCGGCTTTGTTGCATGGCTAATAAAACATTGGGGAGAGGATACGACAAAAATATATTCGGAATATTTGCAAGTCAAGTTAAACCAATATCAAGCCGCACATAGAAACGATGCCGATGTTTTCAAGCGAGATTTGGAACGTGAATTTTATGACCAATACCGAGCCAATGAGGAACAGTGGATAAAGCAATCCGAAAGCATATTTGAATTTATTTCCGAACGGGAAATAAATCAGATAAAGCAATATGTACAACACTATTTTGAATATGTGAGTACATTTGGAACAAAATATAACCAGACTCCACTGTATCGGATGCCGGCAGCCTTTATGTTCCTGTGCCAACTCCGGCAGGAATGGAAGAAACTTATGCTGCGGTGTACACGAACATCGACGCTTACAACTTGCGGTTAGAGTTGCCGGAATACGTTACTGTGCCGAGTTCCAATATTTTGGCGATGAAAAAAGTTTTTATTATAAAATCAAAAACGCTAACAATCTATTAATTTGATTATTAGCGTTTTGACTTGCGGTGCGGACGGGACTCGAACCCGCGACCCCATGCGTGACAGGCATGTATTCTAACCAAGCTGAACTACCGCACCGGACAAATTCGGGCGCAAAGGTAATGCTATTTTTTGAATCTGCAAATTTTTCTTGAAAATATTTTGAAAATATTTTCATTTCTCATCTTTTTTGTACTTTTGCGTCGTGTGTTAGAAATTATTTTTGAATGAATTACAATATAATTGAAGTCACGGACAAAAAATTAGAAGTCGAATTTTACGACATTCAAGAGAGGCTTTACAGGGACGATTTGCATTGGATTCGCCCCCTCGATGTGGAAATAAAGCGTGTTTTTGACCCGAAAAAGAACAAAATGTTTTTGCATGGAAAGTTGTGCCGGTGGATTGCGCAGGACGAATACGGAAAAACTGTAGGACGCGTCGCCGCTTTCATCGATTACGATACCGCCGAACTTAACGAACAGCCGACCGGTGGAATGGGATTTTTCGAATGTATCAATGACGTCAATGCCGCCTTTGCACTGTTTGAGCAGTGTAAACTGTGGCTGAAAATGAACGGAATGGCTGCTATGGACGGTCCTGTCAATTTCGGCTCGCGGGAAAAATGGTGGGGACTGCTTGTCGATGGTTTCACTGAGCCATCGTATGGAATGAATTATCATTTACCGTATTACAAAGATCTTTTCGAAGCGTACGGATTCAGGAATTATTTTTATCAGTATTCATATCTTCGTCCTGTCAACACCGAAAATTTGTCGCCGCTGTTTAAGGAAAAAGCCGAACGTACAGCACGAAATCCGGAATATCATTTTCGTCACATAAACACCGGAAAATTAAAGCAGGAAGCCGAAGTATTCCGCCATATCTACAACAAATCGTGGGTTAATCACAGCGGAATAAAGGAAATGAGCGAAGTCGAGGCTGCTGCATTAGTCAGGGAACTGAAACCTGTAATCGACAAACGGTTGATTATCTTTCTGTATCACAACGACGAGCCAATAGGTTTTTTTGTACAGATACCGGAAATCAATCAGATAATTAAGTATCTGAACGGCAAATTTTCGTTTTTCCACAAATTGAAATTTCTTTATCTGCTGAAAGTAAAAAAAGTCTGTACCAGAATAATCAGTTTGATATTTGCTATTGTGCCGGAATACAGAGGTTTTGGTTTGGAAGGCGCATTAGTCATGGAATTTGCAAAAACCGCTTTCGACAAAAAATTTCCTTATAAAGACATTGATTTGACGTGGGTTGGCGATTTCAATCCTCTGATGATGCGTTTTCAGGAACAGATTGGCGGCAAAATATACAAAACCCATGCAACTTACCGTTTGCTTTTCGACGACGAAAAGCAGAAAAATGAGTTTTCACGCTGTCCCAAAATGGGAAAAAGCAGAAAAACAGTTAATAACGAAAGTAAACAACAAGGATTATGAAACATTTTTTATATTCTTTTTATTTTTTTATATTCTTTTTATTAATATTCTCGAAAACAGAAGCGCAGGACAAAGTCGGCGATAAATCCGAAAACATCGTTACTAAATTGGTTAACAGAATATCGGGGACTGTAAACATGCGTTATCAGTACAGTGATGCGGACGAAGGCATGAACAGTTTTGATATCCGGCGAGCAAGAATCAGTTTCAAAGGCGATGTGGCTTCTTCGGTTGATTATCATCTTAATGTCGAGTTTGCGGGGAATCCGAAAATATTGGATGCCTTTGTCAACTGGCATTCGGTCAATGCGTTTAACATCAAAGCGGGAGAATTTAAAGTTCCATTTTCGCTCGAAAATCCGTATAGCGTACATGTCTATGAAATGATCGATAATTCGATGGTTATAACCGGATTAAGCGGATACAACGATGTGTCGGGGATTTCGTCAAACGGACGGGATATTGGAGTTAGTTTTCACGGAAAGTTTTTTCCTGTAAAAGATTACAGTGTATATGAATATTCAGTGGGACTTTTCAACGGAAACGGAATAAATGTGTCGGATAATAACAAATCGAAGGATTTTGCCGGTACGTTTTGTGTTCATCCGTTAAAAGAAATCACCTTATCAATATCGCACTACAACGGTTCGACAGGACCACAGGGCGAAAATATTCAGCGTGTCCGGACAGGCGGCGGATTGAGATACGTCAATAACAAACTGCTCGTCAGGAGCGAATATATTTACGGTAAAACCGGAGACATCGACAGTGACGGTTATTACGTTGTTGCGGGATATTTCGTTCATCCCAAAATCCAAACTCTGCTGAAATACGATCATTTCAGAAGAGATATTTCGGCAAAAGAGACATGGCAAACAAACTATATCGCAGGTATCAACTATTTTCCGGTCAAAAACTTTCAGCTCAGACTGAATTATTCGTTCCGGACAACTGTCGACAGCCCCGATGTTAATCATGTTGCATTGCAGTTCTTTGCGCTGTTTTGAGAATGTTTATTTAATTAAAATATAAAATACAAAAGTGATGAGAAATTTATTTTTATTGACAGTTATGATTTTAGCGCTTGTTGTCAGTTCGTGCGGGTCGAAACGACAGGCTAAAAAAGGTGGTTTACAGGGCGATATTTCGATATCGGGAGCGTTTGCTCTTTACCCGCTGGCAGTTAAATGGGCGGACGAATTTCAGAATCTGCATCCGGGCGTGAGAATCGACATTTCCGCCGGCGGCGCAGGTAAGGGAATGACCGACGTGTTAGCAAATGTAGTGGATTTGGGGATGGTCTCACGAGAGATTTATCCTCCTGAAACAGAGAAAGGCGCTCTTGCATTTGCAGTTGCAAAGGATGCGGTCGTTGCAACTGTTAACGCCGGAAATCCCGATTTGGAGAATTTGATGAAAACGGGATTGACACGCGAAGCAGCAATAAAATTATGGATTACTGCCGAATACAAAACATGGGGACAGATTACCGGTTCGGCAAATACCGGCGCCATACATGTTTACACCCGTTCCGACGCCTGCGGCGCCGCAGAAACATGGGCGCTGTGGATGGGAAAAAAACAGGAAGACCTTACAGGAACAGGCGTTTTCGGTGATCCGGGTCTTGCTACCGCAATTCAAAAGGATATACTCGGTATCGGTCTGAACAACATCGGATACGTGTACGACGAAACAAGCCGTAAACCAAATCCCGGAATGCTTCCTCTTCCTATCGATGTCAATAACAATGGCACTCTTGACTCCACCGAACTGTTTTACGACACAAAAGACGAGGTAATCAAAGCAATAGCCGAAGATCGCTATCCGTCGCCTCCCGCACGCGACCTTTATTTAGTGTCTAAAGGAACGCCAACGAAACCCGCCGTCGTCGAATTTATCAAATATATCCTCACCGACGGACAAAAACACAATATCCCGGCAGGATATATCAGCCTCCCAAACGAAAAACTGCAAAAAGGACTGAAGGAATTAAAAATTGAAAATGAAAAATGAAATAACATTCGGTTGACACGAAAATAGACAGCGAAACAACGAAAATAGACGTCGGAACAATGAAAGTAGACGCCGGAACGATGAAAGTAGACGTCGGAACAATGAAAGTAGACGTCGGAACAATGAAAGTAGACGTCGGAACGATGAAAGTAGACGCCGGAACGATGAAAGTAGACGCCGGAACAATGAAAGTAGACGTCGGAACGATGAAAGTAGACGCCGGAACGATGAAAGTCGCCGGCAAAACGATGAATGTAGAAATGATTCTGTGACTTTGAATATTGTATCTCAAGACTCAATAATATAAGGCGGACTCAAGTCCGCCTTATATTATATCAAGTCCGCCTTCGTATAATTTAATCTTCCGTAAAGAATACAAAGCAAGTCATTTCTTCCTTTTCAATCTCATAATAAGGCACAAAACGCAAAGTTGCATCATTTGTATCCGCTATTCTTAAAATGAAGAGCATGACTGTGTCCGTGAGCATGTTCGTCTTTGGGCAGCAGTTTCCCGACAAGTTGCGACGCCGGAAACGGCAACCATGTTCACAAACAATCCGTTTGCAAATGCAATGCTTGCAGACGTTCCTCCGCGTTCAGGCTGGGAAGAATACTTTAAAGTTTAAACAATCCTGTCGTTTTACAGGTATACTCAATGTTTATGTTCATGTTCATGCGTCGGCAGCCATGTACAGATATGCGAACCATCCCAGTTGTTTACCGAAGCATAGTCAATCATGCGGATTGTCCCCTTTGACGTCGGGACGATAAACTCCATGCGCGTACTCTCAAGCGTCGGTTTTGTCTTTGTCGCTTTCACCAGACCGGCTTTGTCGGCTTTGATGGTAACCGGCTGATTGTACTCCTTGTCCGTATTTTCGTCGCGGGCAAGGACAACGGGACCGTAAACAACCGCCTGCATATTGTCGCCCTTGCGGTTCGTACCGTGCGGAGAATCTATCACGCGGCACCGCATGTCGAAAACGATTTCGACACGGTCGCCCGCTTTCCACGCGCGGGTAATATCGGCATAAGCGCCGGCGGCGACGGTCTGTTTCTTTCCGTTCACCTTCACGGATGTGTTTTCGCTCCATGCCGGAATACGCAGTTTCAGCGTAAACGATTCCGGATTGTCGGGCGTCACCCGTATCAGTACTTTTCCCGATTGCGGATAGTCGGTTTCGATGTCCAACTTCAATGGATTCTGCGCGGGAGTGCTCATTTCCACTTTCGCTGCATTGTAGAGATTTATCACGGGTCCCTTTTTCGAATCGGTGACAGCGATATAGGGGATATA
>JAIRLF010000356.1 GCA_031259655.1 Prevotellaceae bacterium | reverse complement strand
TAGATTTTGGACTATCCCCAACGATACTATGTCGTTTCCGGTTTCGGGATGTTTGATTTCAGACAATAATGATGTAATTCTACTAATTTTGTGTGCCATTTATTGTATAATTTCCGGCGTCAAAAGTACAAAATAAATCCGAACTTTGCTTACGCGCGCTGAGATTACCAGCCGGCATCGCCAAACTCTTAACTCTTAACTCTTAGTTTTTAACTCTAAAAGAGATTGTTGCTTACGCGTGCTGAGATTACCAGCCGGCATCGCCCAAATCTACAATCGTAAATCTAAAATCAACAATCCCTGTCATTGCGACAATTTGAAATACACCCTCTTATAGAGATATATTTGTTGATTGGAGAAAAAGCAGTACTTTTGCGGGCGAATATATTATTATAGTGCAAAATGAAAAAATACATTCAAAACGAATTAAACTCGGACAATAAACGAAATATTAACCGATAACAACTTAGAAGCGATGAATATTACAGTAAAAGAAGTCATTACTAAAAAGGAATTAAAGAATTTCGTCAAATTTCCCGCCGAATTATATAAAGATAATTCTTATTGGGTTCCACCGCTTATTTTCGACGAAATGCAGAACCTCCGGAAAGATAAAAACCCTTCGTTTGAATATTGTGAAGCGCGCTATTGGCTTGCGTACAAGTCGAATAAGATAGTCGGGCGGGTTGCCGCCATAATCAATCACCGGGCAAACGAAAAGTGGGGATACAAGCATATCCGTTTCGGATGGATTGATTTCATCGACGACATGGAAGTGTCGAAAGCCTTGTTGGACGAAGTCGAAAAATGGGGTAAAGAAAAAGGAATGGACGCTGTCGACGGTCCTCTCGGATTCACCGACATGGACAATGAAGGTATGCTGGTGGACGGGTTCGACAAGTTGCCGACAATTGCAAACATCTACAATTTCCCGTATTATCCCGTTCATCTCGAAAAACACGGCTATTTGAAACAGGAAGACTGGTTGCAGTTCAAATTCAATGCATCCCAGCCTGTTCCGGAGAAAATGGAGCGTCTGAACAAACTTGTCCTGCAAAAATACAATCTGCATATCAAGCCGTTTACCAAAGCAAAACAAATATTGCCTTACGGCAGGAAATTTTTCTATACGCTTAACAAAGCTTTCTCGAATCTTTACGGCTTTGTCGATTTGACAGACAAGGAAATAGACAAGTATGTGAAACAATATCTCACCTTTTTGCAGCCACAGTTTGTATGTTTGGTTTTCGACAAAGATGACAATATTGTGGCTTTCGGCGTCAGTATGCCAAGCCTGTCGCGGGCGTTCCAAAAAGCGAAAGGACGGTTGTTTCCCTTTGGTTTTATCCACATTTTTAAAGCATTAAAGAACTACGAAAATATAGATTTGTACCTTAACGGAGTTCACCCCGACTGGCAAAAAAAAGGAATCGTGTCGGTCTATTATACCGAAATGAATAAGGCGTATATTAAATATAATGTGAAAGTTGCAATATCGAATCAGCAACTCGAAAGCAATGTGGACGCTATCGCGATGTGGCACAACTACAAAAGTGAACCATATATACGAAGACGATGTTATAAAAAAGAAATATGATAATAGAAGTTTTAAAATCAAAACTGCACAGAGTTACTGTGACTGAAGCGAATCTTAACTATATCGGCAGCGTTACTATCGACGAAGAGTTGATGGATGCAGCCAATCTTATCGAAAACGAAAAAGTAAGCATAGTCAATATCACCAATGGCGAACGTCTTGAGACATACGTCATTAAAGGAAAACGCAACAGCCGTACAATAGGAATCAACGGTCCTGCGGCGCACAAGTGTAAAGTGGATGACATAGTGATAATTATGTCGTATGCTCAAATGGATTTTGATGAAGCCAAGTCCTTCAAACCGGCGATAGTTTTCCCCGATACAAACACAAATACTCTCGTACAGGATGGCAACGTATAAAATTGCAGGCAGAAACATTTCAACAACAAACATTGTATATTTCCTGATATTTATGCTATTAGGAGCGCTTGCCCTCTGGTACTGTTTCAAAAATATCAAGTTCGACGAATTTGTAGCCCAATTGAAATTGGTTAATTATTTTTATATCGGACTTTCGATGCTGATTGGGTTTATTGCTTATATCATTAGGGCGCTAAGATGGAATATCATGATAAATACCTTGGGGTATAAACCGTCTGTTTACGATACCTACAACGCCGTTGTTATCGGATATATTGCAAATCTGGCAATTCCGAGAATCGGAGAAATCGCGCGCTGCGCAACATTGTATAAAACGAACAAAATACCGGTTAACTCCTTGTTCGGAACGGTTGTTACAGAGAGGATAATCGACATGATTTCCCTGCTTGTAATCATGTTTATGGTTTTCTTTCTCAGGATGGAGTTATTTTCTACTTTTGTGAAAGAAAAGATTGTCACGCCATGGAAACCGGTATTCGAAGACCTGTCTTTTGTGCTGATTTTGTTGATAATTGTCGCAATAATTGTCGTAATTGCAGTTGGTTATATATTCTTCCGGCGATTGATGCAACGACCTTCGATGCACAAATTCAAGACAATGCTGAGCGGTTTGACCGAAGGTTTGAAAAGCGTTTTCAAAATGAAAAAAAACGTCCATTTTATTGGTTACACAATCCTGATATGGATATGTTACTGGTTAAACAGTTACCTCGTGATAATCGCTTTTCCTGCGACAGCCATGCTGACTCCTTCCGACGGGCTTTTGTTGATGGCGATTGGTTCGTTGGGTTGGATTGTTCCCGTGCCCGGCGGTTTCGGCAGTTTCCATACATTAGTCGCATGGGGTTTGGCGATGTACGGAATTG
>JAIRLF010000351.1 GCA_031259655.1 Prevotellaceae bacterium | reverse complement strand
AACGGCTATAACACGGTCGGATTGAGTGCCGGCGGACCGTTCCCGTATTTCCCGTCCAACGGCGGACTGCTGTATGCGGTCGCAATGATGGCGGCAGGCTGGGACGGAGCGCCCAATGTCCATGCCCCCGGATTCCCTGACAACGGCTCATGGTCGGTACGCTTTGAAGGACTGTCACCCGCTCCGTAAATTAGTATTATCCACAGATTTTATGGATAATGTTGTGAAGTCCCTGTGAGAATTTAAAAATTCGCTTCCTTTTTCATTATATCAGAACTCCTATACTATCGCAAATTCAGAAAACGAAAATGAGCTTATAGAAAATGAGCTTATAGGAACCTTATAGGAACCTTATAGGATCCTTATAGGAATGCCCTACGGGCTGTTCGACGCAGTCAATTATCTGTAAACCCGCAAATATTTTGATTATAGGGAATTTTGGAATACACCCTTATTGCTTTATCTTTGCAAAATGTTACAAACAGATTATATTTAGATAAACAAGTGGTTAAGAAAATATTACATACGGGATACAATCGTATTAAAATTGAGCCGGCGGGAGTTTTCCTGTGCAATTTCGTGTTGATGCTGTTCATTTATTACCTGTGCAGGATTTTTTTCTTTCTGGCGAATAACAGCTATTTTCCCGATATGACTTTCGGTCATTTCGTTACACTCTTAAAGGGCGCTTTTCAGTTCGATATCTCTGCTTTGGCTTATACCAACTCGCTATATTTGTTCATGCAAATTATTCCGTTCAGGTTCAGGTATTACAAAGTTTATCAAAATGTAGCAAAATGGATTTTCGTTGTGATAAACAGCATTGCCGTCATTGCCAATTGTATTGATATTGTTTACTTTCGTTTCACAAACCGGCGCACGACAAACACCGTTTTTTCCGAATTTCAAAACGAAACCAATATTACACAAATCTTTATACACGGCATATTTGAATATTGGTATGTCAGCCTGTTTGCCGTTGTACTTGTTTTCGCAATATACAAGCTGTATCGTTTTCCTAAAATCGTTGAACGACAGAAATTTTCGCTTAAATCAAGAATAGCTTTCTATCTTGTACACACATTGCTGATGTGCGCTTTTATTTACGTTACAGTCATCGGGATGCGTGGAGGTGCAGGAGTAGCAACTCGTCCGATAACGCTAAGTAATGCAAATAAATATGCCGTTAAAGGCGACGAAACCGCTATTGTTCTTAACACTCCTTTCTGTATCATCAGGACTATAGACAAAAAAGTATTTGTCAACCCGCAATATTTTGATAACGAAGACGAAATGACCGCAATTTATTCTCCGCTTCATTATCCTCATCCGAAAGAAGAATTTAAACCTTTGAATGTTGTAATCATCATCCTCGAAAGCTTCGGAAAAGAATATTCGGGATTTTTCAACAAACATCTCGACAACGGAACTTACAAAGGCTATACTCCGTTTTTAGACTCTCTATGCGCAGAAGGTCTGACTTTTACCTATTCTTACAGCAACGGACGAAAATCAATAGACGCCATGCCTTCGATACTCTCAAGCATCCCTATGTTTATTGAACCGTTTATTCTCACGCCCTATTCGACCAACGATATCAGCGGAATAGCCCACATTCTGAAAACGAAAGGTTATTATTCGGCATTTTTTCACGGAGCGCCGAACGGTTCGATGGGTTTTCAAGCATACGCCAATAGCGCCGGTTTCGACGAATATTTCGGGCTCGACGAATACGGAAATCGGGACTTGGACGGTATGTGGGCGGTTTGGGATGAAGAATTTCTGCAATTCTACGCCAACAAGATGGACGAATTTAAGCAACCTTTTGTTACATCCGTCTTTACGGCGAGTTCGCATCACCCTTTTCGTATTCCGCAACGATACGAAGGACGGTTTCCCGAAGGTACACAGCCGATTCACAAATGTGTCGGATACTCGGATTATGCTTTACGCCTGTTTTTTACGAAAATGTCGCAATACGAATGGTACGGCAACACGCTGTTTGTCATAACGGCTGACCATATCAACCAAACATCTCACGACGAATATCATACGGATATAAACAGTTACGCAGTCCCGATTTTGTTCTATCATCCCACCGGCAACGATTTGAAAGGATTGGATACCATGCCTGTGCAACAAATCGATATCATGCCTTCTATCTTGGGCTATCTGAA
Source organism: Prevotellaceae bacterium (assembly GCA_031259655.1). Classification (GTDB taxonomy): domain Bacteria; phylum Bacteroidota; class Bacteroidia; order Bacteroidales; family UBA932; genus JAIRLF01. Next base: position 5,455 of record JAIRLF010000351.1, on the reverse strand, counting down.
CTACGATAAACCATATTTCGCTTACGGTCAGGATATTTTTAATGTCGACCGACATGATAAGTTTGTGGTCAATTATAATAACCGGCTATATCAATTTATGCAAAATGATTATTTCCTGCAGTTCGACAGTTACGAAACAAAATCCGTATTTAATTACAAATCCGATGTTTTCCTCAAAAACAACTTGCTGGGAACAATACCGGAACAACACAGTATGGAAACAAAACTGAAAGCAATTATCCAACAATATATCGTCCGAATGGTAGAAAATCGACTTTTAGAGTTAAGAACTAAAAGTTAAGAGTTAAAAGTGGCTGACGCTCGCTGTTCTTGGTTTAATTAGTTTAACTTATCGTAACCGGTGCGTTCTGAAAAAAAACGCCTCGGTTACTGTGTATATCTCAGCATTGTCCGGTGTTGAGGACGCAAAATATTGCGTCTCCTCGACGACGTTTTCGACGATGTTTTCGACGTCCACACAATAATTGCATAATCTACGAGGAGACGCAAAATATTGCGTCTCTACAAATCGACGCCATCGACGACGCCCTTGCAATGACGAAGGGCGGGGATTACTTCACCACTCTCATGTTCGCAATGACGATGCGACAATTTGCAATACACCCCAGAAAGGGATAATTTTTCGTTTGTTTAAATTAATTTCATTACCTTTGCGCCGAAAAAAACGTTTTAATTTATATATTTAATTGATACAATGATGAAAAAAATAATTTTTCTTTACCTGTTAAGTGTCGCCACAGTGATAGAGGCGCAACAGTTACCTCCGGTCTTCGGAAACGAATACGCCGACAAATCGTTCAACGACAGCAGAACGCGTGTATATCTTGCACCCCAGCGCATTGTCTGGAAATACGACGGCGAGGGACAATTAATCCATAATGCCGAGAAACTTCTCGAAAAAGGCAACGGACAGAGCGAATTGACAAACAGAGCGACATGTAAAATGCGCAGCACCGAAAACGAATACGCTTCCATCCTGCTCGATTTCGGCAAAGAAATACACGGTGGGCTGCAAATCATTACCGATGTGGCAACCAGAAATAATGTAAAAATACGCGTGCGTTTCGGGGAATCGGTTTCGGAAGCCATGAGCACGGTAAACGTGCAGGGTGCAACTAACGACCATGCAATGCGCGATTTCACAATGAGCCTGCCATGGCTTGGCGTCGCCGAAACGGGTAACAGCGGTTTCCGTTTTGTACGTATCGACCTGACAGAACCGAACACAACGCTCGGACTGAAAGAAGTTAACGCCATATTCACCTATCGCGACATTCCTTATCTCGGTTCGTTCCGCTGCAACGACGAACGACTGAACAGGATATGGATGACCGGCGCATACACCGTACATCTTAATATGCAAGAATATATCTGGGACGGTATCAAACGCGACCGCTTAGTCTGGCTTGGCGACCTCCATCCCGAAGTGATGACGGTTAGCTCTGTCTTCGGCTATAACGAAGTCATTCCCAAAAGTCTTGACCTTGCACGCGACATCACTCCCCTGCCCGGATGGATGAACGGAATGAGTTCCTATTCGTTATGGTGGATTATCATCCATCGCGACTGGTACAAATATCAGGGAAATCTGCCGTATCTCAAAGAACAGCAGGAATATTTGACTAATCTGCTCAATCTCCTGCTGACAAAAGTCGATGCCGCAACAGGCAAAGAAAAACTCGACGGCGGAAGTCGTTTTCTCGACTGGCCGTCAAGCCCGAACATCAAAGGCATCGATGCGGGTTTACAAGCGCTTATGACCTTAGCATTTGAAGCCGGCGCGGAGTTGAGCGCCATTCTGGGCGACAAGTCGCTTGCCGAAAAATGTTCTGCTACCGTCGAACTGATGAGAAAGAACGTTCCCGACCATAATCAACTGAAACAGGCTGCCGCTTTGTTGGCGCTGGCAGACATGTTGCCGGCAAAAAAAGCTGACGATGAAACGCTCTCCGCAGGCGGCGCAAAAGGTTTTTCGACATTCTACGGATACTACATGCTACAGGCGCAGGCAAAAGCCGGTAACTACCGGACGGCAATGGACAATATCAGCAAGTTCTGGGGCGGTATGCTGGATATGGGCGCAACCACGTTCTGGGAAGATTTCAATCTGGACTGGCTCGACAATGCTGCCGGAATTGACGAAATTGTTCCCGAAGGCAAAAAAGACATTCATGCCGATTTCGGTGATTACTGCTATAAAAAACTGCGTCATAGCCTTTGCCACGGCTGGGCATCGGGTCCGACTGCCTGGCTTAGCGAACATGTTCTTGGCGTCAAAGTTGTCGAACCCGGATGTAAGGTACTGAATATCGAACCTCATCTTGGCGATTTGGAATGGGTCGAAGGAACTTTTCCCACTCCCCATGGCGTCGTTCATATCAGTCATAAAAAAAGTCCCGACGGTAAAATCAAAACAAATGTCAAAGCGCCGAAAGGAGTGAAATATCACATTATTAATTAACAGTTACGAAATACGTGAAAGACAGCGCCACAATAAAAATCCCCTCGCCACTGCTTTCATTTGTCCCTGTAGCGGTATTGGTGGGCTTGTTGGCGGTTACCATACAGGTTTTCGACGGCGACACATTAGACGGCGCAAGTCAGATTGTCCTGCTGACCGCTTCGGCGGTATGTTGTCTGATTGCTGTTTACCGGTGCGGGACACGATGGAAAACAATCGAAACGGCAATAGTCAACAACATCGCGGGCGTATCGTCAGCCCTGTTGATACTGCTGTTTATCGGCGCATTATCGGGAACTTGGATGGTTAGCGGCGTCATTCCTTCACTGATTTAGTACGGGACAAAAATCATTCACCCCGATTTTTTTCTTGTTACCCCGTGCATTATCTGCGCTTTAGTGTCGGTGATGACGGGTAGTTCGTGGACAACGATTGCGATGATAGGGATAGCGCTGTTCGGAATAGGCAAGGTACAGGGATTCGACGAAGGATGGATTGCCGGCGCTATCATCTCCGGCGCTTATTTCGGAGATAAAATATCGCCATTGTCCGACACAACAGTACTTGCTTCGTCGGTTACGGGAACACCACTGTTTCAACATATCAAATACATGATGATTACCACCGTCCCCTCAATGGCTGTTACGCTTGTGATTTTCCTTGTCGCCGGATTTATGTACGAAACGACGCCACTGTTCGAAATAGGTGAATTTACAGACTCATTGAGCAAAACTTACAATATCTCCCTGTGGCTGTTACTCGTTCCGGCGATTATGGCAGCTTTGATAATAAAGAGAATACCTCCGGTGATTACCCTGTTTTTATCGGCAATGGCAGCAGGTGTTGCAGCAATTATCTTTCAGCCCGAATTGTTGCATCAAATCGCCGGCTCGACTACAAAAAACATCGCTTCTATTTTCAAAGGTGTGATGATGACCTTCTACGACAGTACGCATATAGAAACGGGTAACGCTATACTCAACGAACTCGCCGCAACTCGCGGCATGTCGGGAATGATGAATACGATTTGGCTGATTATTTGCGCCATGTGCTTCGGCGGCTCGATGACGGCAAGCGGAATGCTGGCAAGTATCACGTCTGTATTTATCCGCTTTGTGAAAGGGACGACGGGATTGGTTTCTTCGACCGTCGCTTCGGGTTTGTTCCTGAATGTGTGCACCGCCGACCAGTACCTGTCTATCATCCTCACAGGCGACATGTTCAGAAACGTCTATTCCCAAAAAGGATACAAAAACTGCCTGCTTAGTCGTACAATAGAAGACGGAGTAACGGTAACATCCCCCTTAATCCCTTGGAATACATGCGGCATGACACAAGCAACCGTACTCGGCGTCTCTACTTTCGCCTATCTGCCCTACTGCTTTTTCAACTTAATCAGTCCGCTGATGAGTATACTCGTGGCAACAACGGTGAAGAGAGTTAATAAGAGTTAAGAACTAAAAGTTAAGAACTAAGAGGCTCATCGACGCCCACCTTTTCGCAATGACGACCAAGCGTTGACACGACGCTACGTGGAGACGCAATGAGACGCAAAATATTGCGTCTCTACAAATCGACGCCCTTGCTCTTGCGTTCTTTGCGTATATCGTTGCGTTCTTTGCGGTTAAAGTTTTCGACGCCCTCAACGACCCCTCACATAATTTCGTCCATTCATTCGGGCGTAAGCAACAATCTAAAATCTAAAAATCTAAAATTTTTTCGCGCTTCCTCGAAAGAAAACACCGGTCGGAAATCGGGACTGTCGCGGTATTTTTCGTTTTTCCGCCCCCAGTATGCGGGGTAATATTGACAGTTTATGTCGAGCCAGTTTGTTACGGTAATCTTTTCGGCTTCGGTTAAACGGATGTCTTTGTGCTTCAGCATCAAATTTTCGGTGTAACTGTTTACTTCATCGCTGTTCAAAGACGTCTGCCGTTCGCCGCGTATCATCGCTCCCAGCGGACTTGACAAAGAGCCGGTTTGATAAGGATGAATATATTCGATGCTGTTGGATTCGTTGTCTTCGTCGCGATATTTGCGGTTGCCGAGAAGCTGACGCGAGGTTTTGGACAGTTTGATTAACGAATGATACGAGACGCTGTACGTCCCTTTAGCGTCGCCGCAAAGGTCAAGTCCCGCCGCCGGCTGAGCGCCGGTATGACATTCGGCGCAATGTCTGTCGAGAATCGGCTGAATCTGCCGTTCGTAATCAAAGACGGTTTTGGCGTCCGCCTGCGTCGGCTGCGGTTGCGGAATCGAGGCGGCGCGCTGCATAGCTTTCGAGACGTAAGCAGATGGCGAGGGCGCTATGTCGGGCGTTTCGTGACATCCGATACAGCTTCGAATCTCGCCGGGGCGATAATTGACATAAGTCCGTTCGGTTTGAATCGCACGGAGATGTTTGTCGAGCGCCTGAAAGTAAATCGGACGGTCGGACGGGACAAGAAAATGTGCGCTGCCGTCTTCTTCGACGGGAACAATGCCGTGTTGTACTTTGACGCTCAGAAAACCGTCGCCTATCGCTTTATGCGCCATTCCGGCAATGTCGCCATTATCGTCGATTCGCGCCGACCATGGACGCGGCAACTGTTCGAGTATCCGGAGATATTTGACTTCGCCGCGTTGCACGTTGTCCATTCCGACGTAAATGTCGGTAACAAAACAGCGCGCCAGCCCTTTTTCAGCGAGTTCTCCGTCTGTCGTCCCCGTCAGCGTCGGCGGCTTTTCGCGCGGCACAAGCGGATACGGCAGCCAAAGCGAAACGGTTGAATCTTTGAGCAGGACGGTTTCTTTTCCTTTGTCGTCGATTAGCGCAATGTCATATCCTGCCCTGTCAGACCATTTCAAACCGGCAGGCTTGTGCGACACAAGGAATAACGACGAAGACAGCGGATAGGGATCGCGGAACAGCCGTCCGGGTTTACCGGTTACGTCGTGATACCATTCGCCGTTTTTGTCCTTGAAATGGAAACC
>JAIRLF010000298.1 GCA_031259655.1 Prevotellaceae bacterium | reverse complement strand
ATCCGAACAATCCTACCGGATACCTCTATTCTCAAAACGAACTGGAACAATTGGGCGAAATTGTCGCGCGACACAACCTTTTCCTGATTTCGGACGAAGTGTACCGCGAATTTTGTTACGACGGATTTGAATTTCACTCCTGTCTGGAATTGAAAGGATTAGAAGACAATGTGATACTCATCGATTCCACTTCGAAACGTTACAGCATGTGCGGGATTCGCGTGGGCGCATTAATCACAAGGAATAAGGAAGTTGCAGAATCTGTCCTGCATTTTTGCCAGGCGCGGCTGTGCGCTCCGGCTATCGGGCAAATCGCCGCCGAAGCAGCCCTCGACACCCCTGCCGAATATTTTAATGCGATACATAAAGAATATAAAGAAAGGCGAAACTGTTTGATTGACAAATTGAATAAAATCAGGGGCGTATTTTGTCCGATGCCCCGCGGAGCGTTTTACACCATCGCACGGCTACCGGTGGACAATGCCGAAAATTTCGCAAAATGGATGCTCGACGAGTTCGAATACAAAGAACAAACCGTGATGCTTGCTCCCGCAGCAGGATTTTATCACACCGGAGGCAAGGGAATCGACGAAGTGCGAATTGCTTACGTACTGCAAAAAAGCGATTTAATAGAAGCCATCAAATGTTTAAAATTCGCGCTCGAAAAATATAACAGGTATATGTAGTTATTAATAATATAAAATAAGGATAAAATGAAAAAAAGGTTTTTACTTTTATGCCTGCTTGCAATATCTGCATTCCAGGTATTTGGACAAAGGAAAGAAGCTCGTCTTCTTCGTTTTCCGGCTATACACGGCGACAAGTTAGTGTTCTCGTATGCCGGTGATTTATACTCGTCTTCGTCGAAAGGAGGCGTTGCAAAGAAACTGACCACAGGCGACGGTTACGAAATGTTCGCACGCTTTTCGCCCGATGGAACTCAAATTGCCTTCACTGCGCAATACGATGGAAATACGGAAGTTTACCGTATGCCGGTCGATGGCGGGGAACCTGTACGCCTCACTTACACAGCCACTCTCGGACGCGACGACCTGTCGGACAGGATGGGTCCGAACAATATCGTGATGACTTGGAAAGACAACAAAACCGTCGTTTACCGTTCGCGCATGAAAACGTTCAACGACTTCAAAGGCAGCCTGTTCCTGGCTTCAGTCGATGGTGGAATTTCCGAAGAGTTGCCATTGCCGACAGGCGGATTTTGTTCCTATTCGCCCGACAAAACAAAATTGGCTTACAACCGCGTGTTCAGAGAATTTCGGACGTGGAAATACTACAAAGGCGGTATGGCGGACGATATCCGCATATACGATTTCGACACGAAACAGACCGAGAATATAACAAATAACATATATCAGGATATTTGCCCGATGTGGACGGGCGATTACATCTATTATATATCCGACCGCGACCGTATTATGAACCTGTTCGCGTACAACGTCAAAACCAAAGAAACAAAAAAAGTAAGCAATTTCGATAAATACGACATTAAATTCCCCTCGCTCGGCGACAATGCCATTGTGTTCGAAAACGGAGGTTACATCTATTCTTTTGACCTGAAAACTCAAAAGTATGAGAAGCTTACAATATTTATCGAAGAAGACTTCAGCGGAGGACGTCCGGTTTTGAAAGACGCATCGAAATCGGCGCGCAACGTCGACCTTTCGACCGACGGGAAAAGAATTGTGTTGTCGGCAAGAGGCGATATTTTCACCGTGCCGGTTACTTCGGGCATAACTCGCAATCTCTCCGAAACATCGGGAGTTCACGAACGGGATTCGCAATGGTCGCCCGACGGAAAATGGATTGCGTATATCTCCGACGAAACAGGCGAAGACGAGATATTTATCCGTAATCAGGACGGACTGAAAACTCCGATTCAACTGACAAAAAACAGCGACACATATAAATACAGACTTTTATGGTCGCCCGACAGTAAAAAAATCCTTTGGAGCGATAAACTGCAACGACTGCGTTACATCGACATCGATTCAAAGAAAATTACGGAAGTAGAACAGACCGCAGACGGCGAACTTCGCGATTTCTCGTGGTCGCCCGACAATAAATGGATTACATACTCTTTCCCGCGTTTCAATACAACTTCCGTAGTCGTAATCTACAATCTCGAATCGGGCAAAAAAGAGGAAGTTACCGACGACTGGTTCGACTCGTGGTCGCCATCGTTCAGCGACGACGGCAAATATCTGACTTTCGTGTCGGCGCGCGACTTCAGCCCTACGTACAGCGGCGTAGAATGGAATTATGCCTATTCGGGTATGAGCAAAATATATATCGTGCCGCTCAGCAAGAAAACGCCTTCGCCTTTTGCTTACACAAACGACGAAGTAGCTGTGGAAGAAGAGAAAACTCCGGACGAATCAAAGAAAACGGATGAATCAAAGAAAACGGATGATAAAAAGGACAATAAATCTTCCGCCGCAAAAGTAGAAATTGATTTCGATGGAATCAAGGGACGTTCCTTAGCGCTCGACATTCCCTCAGGAAACTACAGCAGCCCGATATTTGTCGGCAATTCAATCTATTACAGCCGTTACGGTTCGGGACGGGGCGCGCGAAGTTTGTATCTGTTCGATTTAAAATCGAAGAAAGAGAGCGAACTCGGCAATTTCGGAATCGCTGCGGTTACTGCCGACCGTAAAAAGTTTTTGGTCAGCTCGATCTCGGGTTATGCGGTGATTGACGCTCCGAAAAGTAAGATTAACGTAGAAAAAACAGTCAATTTGTCGGAAGTGAAAGTGTTTGTCAACCTGCGCGAAGAATGGAATCAGATATACAACGAATGCTGGAGACAAATGCGCGATTTCTTCTACGACCCGGGATTGCACGGCGTTGACTGGAAAGCTATTCGCGAAAAATACGCTCCTTTGGTCGAATATGTGAACGACCGCAACGACTTGAATTACATTATCGGAGAGATGATTGGCGAACTGTCCACCGGACACTGCTATATCTCGGGAGGAGACAAATACGCTCCGACAAGAGTGAAAACAGGTCTGCTCGGCGCAAAAATCAGTCGCGACAAATCGGGGTTTTACAGGATTGACAGGATTCTCGAAGGACGCAACTGGTCGCCGACATTACGTTCGCCGCTTACCGAAATAGGCGTGGACGCCGCCGAAGGCGATTTCATTATTGCCGTCAACGGAAAACCAACCGACAAAATCAACGATATCTACACGGCTTTGTACGATAAGGCTGACAAACAGGTTGAACTGACGCTCAACAAAACAGCCTCCGAAACCGGAAGCCGAAAAGTCTTGGTCAAACCCATAGACGACGAATCGTCGCTATACTATTTCGATTGGGTTCAGCGGAATATCGAAAAAGTGAACAAGGCGACAAACGGCGAAGTGGGCTATATCCATATTCCCGATATGGGCGTAGCAGGATTGAACGAATTCGTGAAATACTATTATCCTCAACTTAATAAGAAAGCGCTGATTATCGACGACCGGGGAAACGGCGGCGGCAATGTCTCGCCAATGATTATCGAACGGTTACGCCGCGAATTGTCGTTGATGTCGGCGTCGCGAAACGGTCGTCCGGAAATGAAACCCGGCGGAACAATGGCGGGTCCCAAAATTATGCTTGTGGATCAATACTCCGCCTCCGACGGCGACTTGTTCCCCTATCAATTTAAATACCACAAGTTAGGAAAACTCGTCGGAACTCGTACCTGGGGCGGCGTGGTCGGTATTCGAGGAACTTTGCCTATCGTGGACGGCGGCTCGTTGAACCGCCCCGAATTTGCACACCTCGACGCCGAAGGTAAACAGTTTATTATCGAAGGACATGGCGTAGAACCCGAT
>JAIRLF010000272.1 GCA_031259655.1 Prevotellaceae bacterium | reverse complement strand
TTTAAAACCGGTTACATCAAGGCTGCGACCGCCACGAATCGAATTAATCACATCTACGATAACAATGTTGTCGTTACCGGTGATAATTTCTTCGCTCTCGTTTACTAAATTTACTACTGCCATTTTTTTAAAACATTAATAATTAATACATCTTGATTAATAATTAAATCGGTAACCTTTCCATCACAGCCTTAAGTTCCGCTTCTGTGGCTTCCTTCACATCTCCGGAAGAATTAGCCGCCAATGGGCGGGACTGTGTGCGTAATGACGAATCTGCTACATTCTGATTGGCTGTTTTCACATCGTTTTCCGTATCTGTCAAGTATTCCGTAAATTCATCGTCCGTTTCAAACTTCATTCGTGCAAAGTCTTTCAAAACCTTCGTTTTGAAAGTTTCGTCTTTACACTCTTTAAGTTTCTCGTTCAATGTCTGAAGCCTTGTCTTTGCGGTTTCGCCTGCCTTGAACGTGTTGATTTGGTCAAGTAATGGCTTTGTCGCCGCTGCAATAGATTCCGTAACAATCTTCTGAATGGCTGCCGCGTCAATTTCCTTTCCGACTTCCGGCAACGTGGGGTTTCCCGGTTCGGGTTTTTTCTCTACAAAGTCGTACTTCTTTTTAAGGCCATCCTCGTAGGTTTTGTTTGACTTGCTAATTTCCGCGTCCGCCTCTTTGCGCCAATCGGTAATAAAAGATGTGACTTGCTCGGCGGTAAGTTTATCTACGAGCGTTTTTGCCTCATCTTCGGTATTAACCTGAAACGAAAGTACATTCGCTATCTGGTTAAGCCCGTCTTTTCTCACGCTTGCAAACTTCGATTGCAATAATGCTAAAATTTTTCCTTTCATTCGTTTAATTTTTAATCAAATTAAACACAAAAGTAGTGTATTATGGTAATACAATGCAAAAAAAGTTATTATTTTTTTTTCAACAATAAAAAATTTTACATAATTTTGCGGCGTTTTTCAGTTGAAAAACGGACATATTGCAGCGTTATTGTTCTTGTTTGGAAATCGCCAAATCTCTTGAATCACAGAATAAGATAACCCTGTTTTTGCGTGTATATTCTAAAAATTAATATACCGTTTAAAGCGTGGGGTATCGTTTTAGTGATTCGGGTATTGGCGATACCTCAAACAAGTAAACGAGTAAATTCCCACGCTGTCCGTTTTTAATCTTTTTCAATTTATAGGTAATTTACGCTATTGCAAGATAGCGAAATTGTGTTCATCTTTGTGCCGTCGCCAGCGGTTACCTGTTTGAGGTATCGCCAACCGGTTAAAAGAAAACTTCATTATTATTATTGAAGTTTTCTTTCTTTTTTTTGCAATTAAAAAAATAGTTGTACCTTTGCTTCCAGATATCGAAAGATATTGGCAGTGCTACGGCTCGGCCACCGGTGTAGGGAGTTTCGACTCCCTATTTCTTTTTGTATATTAACCTTAACTTCCCCTTTTCATAAAGCCAAATTTCATCTATATTTTGATGCTCATTGATTACCCTGTTATGGATATTTCTCCCAATGTACTCGTCTTTAGCCCCTTTATTGTTGTTTATGATAACATACGAAGATTGTTTCAGTCCCTTTGAAAGCATATTGCTTATTTTCTCCTTCTTAAACGGCTTCATAAAACTTTCGTATTCATAATATTTTCCATTAATAATTAAATCGGGGCACTTACGCTCGTATTTTGTTCCGATTAACCCGCCGAAGACCTCTTTGTATTTTTCGTCCTTAAAATGAACGTCAGTAGTGATTTGCACCTTATCTCCCTTTTCTGCAAAATATTTCGAAATGGCAAGTAAATCCTTATGGTCGGTTTTTGGGATATATCCTTCCATTATTTCGATTTTCCCACCATTGCCAAATTCCTTATACACATTAAATTGTTGCATCAGCATGTTAATTTGATTAAGTTGCAAAGGTAATAATTTTGCGTTCTCTATCATCCGGTATGGAAGTTTGTTTGCTTTTGCAATTCTGTTTTCGTTTTCCTTAATCCGGTCGATTAACTCTTTTGGCAGCTCCGTTATTTCGTTTTCCGGTTTCCATTCATCCAGCTTGTTATCCCGTCTCGCAATCCATCGTTTTTCCAAATCGTCCGTTATTGCTAATCGCAGGGCGTTCTTATACGACGAACGGTAAACGCCTGTGCATCTCCAAGTATTACTGTAACGCGACGCAATCAAATGCACTCGACCGCAAGGCTTTCATATACAGTCAAAACTTTGCGAAGAAATCGTCCTTTTCGTTTTTAGTTTTTAATTAATTTTGCGGTTTCAATTATTTTTTGTTCCTTTGCGCCGTGAATATGTTAATAAAATAGGGATAAAAACATAAAACACACTTGTATCAAGGTTAGGAAAAGCAGAGGAGACGATAGAGAAAAATCGAATCTGAACAGAAAAACGAGTACGAATTACCGTAGCGGGATGGTATTTAATGTTAAAAACATTAATATTTTTCATTAAATCTCCCTCTGTCGGAAGACGAGTTACAATCCGGATAAAATTTCTTTACCTGAGACAAAATATGTGTGTATTATTATTATTATGGGATATAGCAGAACATACGAAAAACAGAACAATGCGCTAAATGCGGAAATATTTGTTTTAGACAATTCTTCGAGACTGACACTATGCGATAAGTTATTATTTAATCGCATGGATTTTCTTATTAACTCTCATACATATATAATAATACATACGCGCTTTACCGTTAAACCGGTTAAATGGATTTCAAGATATGAAAAGGAAAATATAAAATAAAATAAAATAGGGTAAAAATATGCGAATAACAAAAGAAAAATCGGCTAACGTATTTCATAATGATAAGATAACGTTAAATGCGGAACATTTCACGAGGGTCAACCCCCTTTGTGCGGTTTCCGCCCGTTTTGCGGTAACCAATGAAGGTAATCATGCCAAATCCAACTCAAAAAGAACAACTTCAATAGCGGTAACATTTTTATTATCCGTATTATTGGGGTTATTTACATTTGTCGATGCGCAGGCTACGATACGTTACGTGAAAGAAGGTGGAATGGCGACTGCAGCCAATGCCACATCATGGGAATATGCATGCGGCAATCTGCAAGATGTCATCGATGAATCAAACGCCGGCGATATTATATTTGTTGCCGAAGGGACATACATCCCGACAGAAAAAATCCAAAATGGAACAAAAGACCGCGACAAAACTTTTTTACTTAAAGAAGGAGTAAAGATATACGGAGGGTTTAGCGAAAATCTTACCGGCAGTCCGACGACATTACCCGCTTTCGGCATGACAGGCAGAAACGGGATATCCATCCTTAGCGGAGATATCGGACAAACCGACAATGTTTACCACGTAGTTACAGGAATCGGACTGCTCACCGAAGCTACCGTACTCGACGGGTTTACAATTACCGGCGGTCAGGCTGATGCTCCTGCCGACGAAACCGGCAAGCTATATGTAAACAACGTAGAAATTTTCCGGTACGGCGGCGGCGGCATAAGCTTGTACAATAGCGCTTCGCCGGCGCTGTCCAATCTCGTCATCACCGGCAATATGGCAAGAGACGGAGGCGGTATATGTGCCAGCAGCAGTTCGCCGGCGCTGACAAACGTAAAAATCACCGGCAATAAGGCAATCAAGGACATAAACGATGCAGACAACGGATACGGCGGCGGAATGTACATCTATAACGGCAGTTCGTCTACGCTGACTAACGTGTTGATTTCCGGCAATACGACGGATAACGACGGAGGAGGTCTTTACATCAGAGTCTTGGGTACGCCAAGGCTGATCAACGTTACGGTGGCGGGCAACTATGCCGGCAACGAATATGGCGGAGTACACTTTATGGATGAAAACACGACGCAGGTGTTCAACTCTATTATCTACGGAAACACTTCGTACGGAAACAATTATCCGAATGTAAGCAGTTTTGACGCTATCTACTCCTACTCGCTGGTAGGAGGCGCAACAACGCTCAACAACACAGACATCATTTCCAGTGCCGACCCGAAGTTTGTAAACGCCGACTTTGCCACCGCCGCCAACAGTCCGAAATTCGACGGCGATTATCGCTTAAAACCCGGTAGCCCCGCCATCGACAAGGGATACAGCAATTATAACGCCACCGCCACCGACCTCGACGGCAATCCCCGTATTGACGGACAGTATATCGACCTCGGCGCATTCGAGAGCATATCGCTCGCCGCCGTAAACGATACGGCGCTGACGACTGTCGATAAGCCCATATCGATAAAAGTCCTCGCTAACGACAATCGCGGCTCATGCTCCGCTATCGAGTTCGGCATCATTGCCGGCAACGGTCCGAAATTCGGAACCGTCGAATACAACACCGTCGTCGATACCTTAGTATACACTCCCAATTCCGGACATTTCGGTATCGACAGCCTCGACTATAAGTTCGGTTGCAACGGCGACTTCGACAGTGCGCGGGTGTATATACTGACGATTAAACCCCTGTCGGAACCGTATTACGCCTGTCCGGGCGCGTCGGTTACTATGGGCTTCGAGAATATCCTTCACGTAACTTACAACTGGATAGGCGAGTTCGGCAACAAAATAAAATTCGTGTCGGATACAATAAAACGGGTAAAAAACTCCCTCGCTACGGAGTTATTCTACGCCATACCTGTATGGAAGAATATAGAGTTTGCGTACTATCCTGTCCAACTGAATTTAGCAAAAGACGTAAAACCGACAACAACAGACATACGTGTGACGCTTTGTCCGACGTCCATTAAAGAACTGCATCTGACGAGCTTCCTCGACAGTCTCGGCTATGCAAGCGCAGTGCAATGGACTACGACCGGCGTATTCCCTGCAATCCACGACGAACAGACCGGAGAGATTCATCCGCCCGATTTCCCCGCACACGGCACATTCACGTACAGTTACACGCGATTCTCGGAGTGCGGAACTTTGTCGGCAGCAGGCAAGGCGTACGTCCATATCCCGAACGGCAAAATCCCGCGACGTCCGGACACGGTCGCTGTCTGCCGCAAGCATGCCGAAGCAATCAACATCAACAGCGTCTTCGGTCTCGAACTCGGCGGAAATCTGCAATACGACGCCTCCGTCAATCCCGATAACACAGTGTCAGCGAATACGGTAAAAGTAAGCACGCCCTCGCAACATGCCGGCGCAGTAATCTTCAACGGAGAAAAAGCGTACCAACAGGCGACAAACCCTTCCTACGACGTCAAATACCGCGGCGTTGACGGCAAAGGCTTTGTCTTCGAATACGACTACTCCTCCGGCGCCTGTATCAAAGGAAAGAAAAGGACAGTGATTGTAATAACAGAACAGTGATATTTGTGATTGCTTTGGTTTACAT
>JAIRLF010000266.1 GCA_031259655.1 Prevotellaceae bacterium | reverse complement strand
TGAAAACTGTTGTCGGAACGAAAGCATGACCTGCAATAAAAATCAAAACAGGATGCTTTATGGCAAAAAAGGTGTAATGTATATTTATGTAAAGTTTTTTCTTCCGACCACGACTGGGCGTTGCCCTGTGCTATTTTATTTAGGGCTTTCAGCCCTTTTTGTTGCGCACAAAATTACGTCGCGCTAAGTACTTAATGACCCTTGTTTATGTCTATATGTCAATATGATACAATTAAGTCACATAAGAGTCCCCCATCACCAGAGGCGCAGCCCTCAAAAAATAACTTTTTGAGAGCATACATAGTATCTGTCCGAAAACTCACAATATTCAAATCTATAGCAATCTATTGTTTGCAAAAAGCGTCATTATAAAAGGGCTGCAAGCCCTAAATCAAATAGCGCAGGGCAACGCTTTTAGAGTTAAGAACTAAAAGTTAAGAGTTAAGAGTTAAGAGTTTGGCGATGCCGGCTGGAAATCTCAGCGCGCGTAAGCAACAATCTAAAATCGTAAGTCTAAAATCGTAAATACAAACGGCAAGCTCTGAAAGGGCGTAATCAATTATTAATCGACAGATTGCGCCCTTTCAGGGCTTACGGGAGGCGGGGGTGATTCGTTTCACAGGGCGTTGCCGGCGTTGCCCTGTGCTAATGGATTTAGGGCTTTGACTACGTCGATTTAAAAATTCAGCCCTTTTCATTGCGTGTTTAAATATGATACAAGTTAGTTACATAGAAGAGTTAAGAACTAAAAGTGGCTGACGCCGGATGTTTTTCAATTCTTGTTTTCTACGAACAAAGCCTAAAATTTTGCGCTCTTTACGTCCTTTGCTGTTAAAAATTCTCCATTTCAAAAATATTGTCTAATTTTGTACTCAAATTTAAAGATTCTATTGATGAAAAGATTTTTATATACAGTGATTTGTGTTGTTTTGCTGACTTCGTGCAACGATGAGATAGATTTGGCAGGCAACGATATACCATATATATTTCTGGAAAATAACTTTTCGGGAATTAGCGTGCAGGACGGATTCGAATTGTACATTATTAACGGTAGCTTTACTTCCGGAATAAGAGATACAATCAAAATAGAAGCGGACGAAAACGCTATCAATCACGTGAAACACGAAGTTAAAAACGGTATTTTGTATTTCTACAAAGAACAGGGGATAGAATTTCCAAGCGAAGCTGTGGTGAAAATATACGTGACGACGGATTCGCTTGACGTTTTGATGCTCTCGTCGGCTAAAGCACAGATAGTCGATACTTTAAAAACAAACAGTATACGCCTTCTTTGTTCCGGCAAAAGCGCTTTGACCGGCAGGCTGGAATGTAAAAAACTGCAATCGGTAATAAATAGTTCAACTGTCGAAATGACAGGCGTTTCCGATACTATAGAGATGAATATCGACAATGGAAGTTCCGTCAAACTGTTTGAATTGGAATCGAATAACGCCAAAGTGAATATTTCGGGCGGGAGTTACGCCGAAGTGACCGTCTACAATGAATTTGAGGTGAAAGCCAACGAAAACAGCATATTATATTATAGAGGGACGGCAATTATCAGAAGTCTGATATCGGACGACAATTCCGAAATTAACAAAAAATAATGAACACATTTGGAAGACTTTTTCGCGTTCACATTTTTGGAGAATCGCATGGCAATGGAGTGGGCGTCTGCATAGATGGCTGTCCCGAAGGCATTTCTTTATCGCCGGATGACTTTGCGACCGACCTGAGCCGAAGAAAAAGCGGAGCACGAGGCACAACTCCACGCATCGAAAACGATATGCCCGAACTCGTTAGCGGAATATACAACGGCTACACTACAGGCGCGCCAATATGCATCCTGTTTGGAAACGAAAACACACGCTCGTCCGATTACGACCGTTTTATAGCCATGCCGCGCCCGGGTCATGCCGATTTTTCGGGATACAAAAAGTTTAACGGGTTCAACGACCCGAGAGGAGGAGGGCATTTTTCGGGACGTGTTACTTTAGGAATTGTCTCGGCGGGTGTTATAGCGAAAAAAATAATCGCTCCGGTAAATATCGAAGCCATCCTCGTGAAAGTGGGCGGAAGTACGGATATAAAAGGTAAAATCGAAGAAGTTTTAGCCGAAAACGATTCCGTTGGCGGGCTGATTCATTGCCGCCTCTCGGGTCTTCGTGCAGGCGTCGGCAACCCGTTTTTCGACAGCCTCGAATCTGTCCTGGCACACATTCTGTTTTCGATACCGGGTGTAAAAGGGATTGAGTTCGGCGCAGGTTTTGCCGCCGCCGAGATGAAAGGCAGCGAACACAACGACCCTTTTGTGTCTTCGACAGGCGAGACAGTTACGAATAATGCGGGCGGTATAAACGGCGGAATATCCAACGGAAACGACATAGAGATAAACATCGCAGTGAAACCCACTTCGAGTATAGGAAAAGAACAACAAACATTTAATTTTGAGACACAAACAATGGACGTCCTGAAAGCCGGAGGACGGCACGACGCATGTATCGCTCTGCGGATTCCGGTGATTGTAGAAGCGGCATCGGCTATCGCTTTGGCTGATTTGATGTTTGCTAAAAAGTAGAAGATGATTGTATCAAAAAATATTACAAAATCCTTTGGTAAGCTAAACGTGTTGAAAGGCATCGATTTAACCATAGAAAAGGGTGAGGTGATTTCCATAGTCGGTCCGAGCGGCGCAGGTAAAAGCACTTTCCTGCAAATACTTGGAACTCTCAGCCGCCCCGATAGCGGCGAAATATTGATAGAAGGAGCTTCCGTATTCAATTTCGGTTCCGACAAAATCGCAGGATTCAGAAACAGGCACATCGGTTTCGTGTTTCAGTTTCATCATTTGCTGCCCGAATTTACTGCTTTGGAAAACGTCTGTATTCCGGGATATATCGCAAAAAACAATAAACAGCAGGTTGTCGAACGCGCCAAAGAACTTTTGGCGTTCCTGAATCTTTCCGACAGGCTGACGCACAAACCCGAAGAACTTTCGGGCGGCGAACAGCAGCGTGTTGCCGTCGCAAGAGCGCTGATAAACAGTCCTGATATTATTTTAGCCGACGAACCGTCGGGAAACCTTGATACTCACAACAGAACCGAGTTACACAAATTGTTTTTCAAGCTAAGAGACGAATTTGGACAAACGATAGTCATTGTTACTCACGATGCTAACTTAGCCGAAATGTCGGATAGAAAACTGACGATGATAGACGGACTGATTCAATGATTTTTTATTTGATTGATAATACTGTACGCATAGAATATGAAACGATTTGACCTGATCATCCCTGTCACGGAATACTCTTCGACCGAAGAATTGGACGAACAATACCGGAATTTGATAAAGTCGGCATACGAGGCTTGTTCAAGGTCTTACACCCCGTTTTCGAATTTCTGCGCAGGCGCGGCGGCGTTATTAGAAAACGGAAAAATAATATGCGGCAGTAATCAGGAAAATCTCGCTTATCCATCGGGCTTATGCGCCGAAAGAGTGGCTGTGTTTTATGCCAATTCGTCGTATCCCGATGTTCCGGTCGTGGCGGTCGCGATAACTGCATCCGTTTCGGGAACGCAGGTGAGAGAGCCTGTATATCCTTGTGGTTCATGCCGCCAATCGTTGCTGCAAAGCGAACGGCGTTTTCGGAAAAACATCAAACTATTTATGGTTGGTTCCGAGAAAATCCTAATGGTCGAAAGCGTAAAGGATTTGCTGCCGCTTGAATTTGATTTCTAATCATTAAGGGATACAAAATTCAGATTTCCTGACCCCCAACATCATAAAACAATAAAAGACAAGAACATAATAAAAGGGATAAGGAAATAGAAATGACACATCTAAAGAGAAGAAAATAGAAAAAGAATTAATTAATTAGTTCTACTGGGAATTGTGTGGAAACAATTTTGATGTTTGCAATATTTGAGTATTCTTTATTCTTTGCGGGTAGTTTTCCGGTCGAAAATAAAACCTTATTTCCACCTTATTTAAATAACAAAACAA
>JAIRLF010000265.1 GCA_031259655.1 Prevotellaceae bacterium | reverse complement strand
TCATAATTTTTATTCTTTACGAAATAAATCATTCATTTTCACTTCCGACTGTATCAATCCGGAATATTCGTTACGTTTCACACCATAAGTAGTAATCATTGTAAGATGCACTGTTTTACGTGTTTTTGTTTCATTGATAAATGCTTCCCGTTTGTTACGCAAGTTATATTCATACTTTTTGTCGATAACAAATTCGGTATTGGCATACTTCATTTCACAGAGATTGATAACATCGTCTTTACGTTCTATAATTAAATCTATTTGAGCTCCTTGTTCCGAATTTCGACTTCGCCACGAAGCCACATTAGTAAGTACGCCGGTTATTCCTAATTTTTGCTTAATCTGCTTAACATGAGCCAGACACACTTGCTCAAAAGCATAACCGCTCCATGCACGATGTTTGGCGCTACCCATAAAAGTTGTCCAGAAACGTTCATTGCCATATTTGTTTGTTTGTATATAATTCAAATAGAACAAAGTATAGAAATCGATAAGTTGATACAGTTTGTCTTTCACTTTTTTATTGAAAGTATTGTAACTCTGAATAAATCCGCACAATTCCAGTTCTTCGAGCGTTTTTGTCAAGTTTCCACCCTGTAATTTGCTTGCTTTACAAATTTCATCTCTTGTCATTCCTTTTGTTTTTTTAGCCAGAATTTCTACTATTGTTATGTGATTTTCAGAGCGTTTGAATAGAGAAGTGTAAAGGCTTGAAAATTCTTCCCTCAATGCACCTTTTTTAGCAAAGCAAAGCATATCAACATTTTGCGCCAAGCTGAAATTCTTTTCCATCAAGTTCATATAATAAGGAATACCGCCAAATATCATATAACTTTCCGTTATTTCATGACGGTTCATAACTATATGTTTAGCCTCATAAAAGTCTTCACATTCGCCTAACGTGAAAGGCTCAAGATACATTCGCCGGGTAACTCTGTTGTGCAGTCCGCCATGGTTTTTAATCAGTTTATTTGTCATCCACGCAGTAGACGACCCGCAGACAATGAGGAAAATATCTGCTCTCGCCGACGCCCAGCTATTCCAAAAATATTCTAAAGCCGTGACAAATCCCGAATGAGGCGTATCCAACCATGGCATTTCATCGATAAAAATCACTTTTTTCTGTTTTTTAGGCAAATATTGCAGTAAATGAATCAATTGTTCAAAAGCGTCAAGCCATTTAGTGGATAACGGATAAGGCTGATTGCCATATTTTCGTAAAGACGTATTAAAATTTCCCAGTTGCATTTTCATTTCGGCATTTGCCAATCCTGTAACATAGAACGCAAATTTATCGTTAAAAAACTGTCGTATTAGAAATGTTTTACCGACTCTTCGTCGTCCGTATATTACCATAAATTCGGGATTGTCCGATTCAATATATCTTGCAATAGCCTCTTGTTCTTC
Source organism: Prevotellaceae bacterium (assembly GCA_031259655.1). GTDB lineage: Bacteria > Bacteroidota > Bacteroidia > Bacteroidales > UBA932 > JAIRLF01. The sequence goes on along the minus strand of JAIRLF010000265.1, from coordinate 4,730 downwards.
TACTCGCCCAATTATGTTCATCTTTAATTTCATATCAAATACATTAAAACTCGCCGCAAAGTTATAAAAAATATAATTATGGCGAGTTTCAGGATTTTTAATTTCACCAAAAGTGGATATTTTTGTCAAGTTATGGCGAGTTTTATATTTCTCAACTTCGCTGAAAGTCGGTATTTTTATCGAGTTATGGCGAGTTTCATATTTCTCAACTTCGCCGAAAGCCGGTGTTTTTATCGAGTTATAGCGAGTTTCATATTTTTCAACTTCGCCAAAAATTGGTATTTTTATTGAGTTTTGGCGAGTTTCATATTTCTGAACTTCGCCGAAAGCCGGTGTTTTTATTGAGTTATGGCGAGTTTCATATTTCTGAACTTCGCCAAAAGCCGGTGTTTTTATTGAGTTATGGCGAGTTTCAACGTTTTCAATCTCGCCAAAACTATATATTTTTTCATAGTTTTGGCGAGTTTCAGCATGAAAATTAACATCTATATTATTGGTTATTAGCGATATGTCGCTTTTAAATTTGATGCAATTTTCATTATATTTTCTTGATAAATATCTATGTATAAGCATATTATTCGTGTTTTTTTCGTTTGATTATACTTTCTCTCCACCAGCATTGCAACACTGGTACAACAAACATTGTCATGCTTTGAATCAGCATGCCTCCAAATGTCGGAATCGCCATAGGAATCATAATATCAGAGCCTTTACCCGTAGATGTAAGTACGGGCAGGAGCGCTATAAGCGTAGTTGCGGTTGTCATGGCGGCAGGACGTACTCGTTTTAATCCCGCATAAACGACCGCTTCGCGTATATCTTTCTTCGTGGACGGATTTCTTTTGACGAATGTGTCGTGTATGTATGTTCCCATTAATACGCCATCGTCGGTGGCAATCCCGAAAAGCGCAATAAATCCAACCCAGACGGCAATACTCAGATTTACCGTATGTATTTGGAACATATCGCGCAGATTTTCTCCTCCGACCGAAAAGTTCAAAAACCAGGGCTGAGCATAAAGCCACAGCAGAATAAAGCCGCCCGCAAACGCGACGAAAACTCCCGAAAAATGAATCAGCGAAGCAATCACCGAACGAAATTTGAAATAGAGAATCAACAGGATCGACAGTAAACTCAACGGAACGACTATCAATAAACGATTCGAAGCCCGTTGCTGCTGTTCGTAATTTCCTGCAAATTTGTACGATACTCCCGCAGGCAGTTGAAGCATTCCCGAACGTATTTTCTCTTTCAATATCAATTCCGCTTCCTGCACAACATCGCTCTCCGCTTTCGTCTCCACCTTGTCGAATATTACATATCCGACGAGAAAAGTGTTTTCGCTCTGAATCATCTGTGCGCCTCTGGTATATTCGATATCTGCGACTTCTCCAAGAGGGATTTGCGCTCCTGTTGCTGTGGGAATTATCAGTTGGGAGAGGGCTTCGGGGCTGTCGCGCAATTCACGCGGATAACGTAATCGGACGGAAAACCGTTCACGGTCTTCGACTGTGTTAGTGAGCGGCATACCGCCCACGGCGACGCTTATGATTTCCTGTAAATCCGCTACCGTAATCCCGTAACGCGACATGTTACGCCGATTCAGTTTGATTTCGAGATATGGAGCGCCAACCGCACGGTCGTAAAACACGGTCGAAGGTAAAATCGAAGGCACATCTTTCAATGCTGATTCAATGGCTTTACCGGCGTTTTCGATGCTCTCCAAGTCGGGACCATAGACTTTTATCCCCATAGGCGCTCGCATTCCTGTCGAAAGCATGACTAAACGGGCTTCAATCGGCTGCAATTTGGGGGCGGAAGTAAGTCCGGGAAGATGTGTAACGTTCACTATTTCCTGCCAAATATCGTCGGCGTGCCTGATGTGCGAACGCCATTGTCGGAAATATTTACCTCGCCGGTCGGGAATCAGACTGTCGGACGAAATCACTTGTCCGTCGGTCGTTACACGTATCCCGTCATTATCTTTTGTCTTCAGTAGAAATTCGCCTTTGTCGTTTACTTTGAAACGTCTACGATGACCATTTTCGTCTAACAGATATTCGGAACGATAGTTTATTGTATTTTCGAACATTTGCACCGGAGCAGGGTCAAGCGCCGAATTGACGCGTCCCCATTTTCCTACGGTCGATTCTATTTCGGGAATCGCCGAGACACGTTTGTCAAGTGTGCCTATCAACTGCAGATTCTGCTCGACGCCCGTGTGCGGCATACTCGCAGGCATCAGCAAAAACGAACCTTCGTTGAGACTCGGCATAAATTCCTTGCCCATATCCCGCCATATCTCGACGCCTGCAAATATTGTAAGTAAAGGAATTAACATGAACTTCCAACGGTTGGCAAGACACCAGCGGAGAATGCGTTCGTATAAAAGAACCAGCATCCACAATATTGCGAGAATAAACCCTGTTACGACAATCACAAAAACGAAATTGAGCGCGAATCCTGCCTGCGTACCTGCGGGTAACCATTCCGAAGTCAATACGTATAAGACAATTACCAGTACAACCGCTGTTATCCCCCATCTCGCAACAAACGCTCTCAATCCTTTTGAAGGCGTTTTATTTTGAGGACGTTTGAACGGAAGTTTTAATCTGAATTTCAGGATATAATACGCAACAGTCGGCAGTATCACAAAACCGGTGACAAATGCCGATACAAGTGCAAAAGTTTTTGTATACGCTAATGGTCCAAAGAGTTTTCCTTCCTGCGCCTGCATCGTAAACACCGGCAGAAAACTGATTATCGTCGTCAGCATGCCCGTTGTCAGCGCGCCGGCAACTTCCTTAACGCTTTTATACACAAGTTTAACCGTTATTTCACGGTCAGCCGAACCCATATTGCGGATAATGTTTTCCACAATCACAACTCCTACATCAACCATAATGCCTATCGCTATGGCGATTCCCGACAGGGCAACAATATTGGCGTCTATGCCGGTGTACTTCATGATGATAAAGGTACAAAGCACGGCGACGGGCAAAATGCTCGATATAATAACCGAAGCCCTAAGATTGAATACCAGTACAATAATTACGATGATGCATATCAGTATTTCGTGCGTCAGGGCGGTTTCGAGAGTGCCGATGGTTTCCCGAATCAGTCTTGTGCGGTCGTAGAACGGGACGATGCTCACTTTTGAGACTGTCCCGTCGGCAAGGACTTTTTGAGGCATGGCAGCTTCGCATTCCGCTATTTTACGTTTCACATTATTGATTACCTGCATCGGGTTCGAGCCGTAACGCGCTACGACAACGCCGCCGACGGCTTCGACGCCTTCCTTGTCCAAACCTCCGCGACGCGTTGCCGGACCGATGTTGACGTATGCTACGTCTTTTATTCTCACAGGCAAACCGTTGCGTACAGTTACTGCGGATTCTTCCAGGTCGGCTACATTTTTTATGTACCCCAATCCGCGAACAAGATACTCTGCCTTATTCATTTCAATGGTTTCAGCCCCGATGTCGAGATTGCTTTTCTGTACGGCGTTCATTATGTCCATGATTGAGACGTTGTATGCGCGCATCGCGTCGGGATTTATCTCAACCTGATATTCTTTGACGAATCCGCCGACCGAGGCTACTTCGGCAACTCCTTCAGCCGTCGACAGCGAATATTTGACGTAAAAATCCTGCAATGTCCGCAATTCGTCGGGGCTCCAGCCGCCGGTCGGTTCTCCGGTTTCGGGATTTCGCCCTTCGAGCGTGTACCAATATATCTGACCGAGCGCCGTCGCATCGGGACCTAAAGCGGGCTGCACATTGTCGGGCAAAGTTCCGGCAGGCAGCGAATTTAGTTTCTCCAGAATACGCGACCGACTCCAGTAAAACTCAATGTCATCGTCGAATATGATGTATATAAACGACATTCCGAACATCGAGGTACTGCGAATGGTTTTCACTCCCGCGATACCCAGCAGGGAGGTTGTCAACGGATAGGTAATCTGGTTTTGAATATCTTTCGGCGAACGTCCCATCCATTCTGTGGCGACAATCTGCTGATTCTCGCCAATATCCGGAATGGCGTCGACCGACACGGGGTCGCGGGGCAATATCCCGCCATGCCAGTCAAACGGCGACACCGACACTCCCCATGCTGCAAGTAGAATGATGAGTAAGATAACTGTCAGTCTGTTATCAAGAAAATATTTTATAACTTTATTAAGCATGTTTATTGAATTTTATACCTTTTATTTATATAATTTACAAGTTTTTGTTGCACGCGATTGACTTGTGCAAACAAACGTCGGGCAGCCGGAAGACTGCCGGTTAAGGTTCAAATTCTGAAAATGCAAATCAGGGTAAGCAGGTCTGCGTTATATTTCGCAGGCTTCCCGGGGGGAAAAACATGTTGTAGAACCGGAAAATATGCCGGTTCAAATAATTTCAATGTGTTATCGGACAATAAAAACGATTTCAATACGCACTGAACCGTTCCGATGACAGAGTGCGGTAATTCAAAGTTATCTGTTGCAATGTCAATAAGATAGTCGGAACAACAGAGTTTGTTTACCTGTGGTAAATCCGGTGAATTATTTCGTTCGACTTCGTTTTCATTCCCGCAACAACAGGCAGAATTTCTGTCGGCAAGTGTTACCGAACGCAAAATACCTCCGCAATAATGCCAGTCCCATGTCGTCTGAATGGATGCAAACGCCATGATTACTAATAAGAAAACTGCGACTGTCCGTTTCATGTTGCGTAAATTTTATG
>JAIRLF010000257.1 GCA_031259655.1 Prevotellaceae bacterium | reverse complement strand
CTTTCGTTAACATTGCCGCTTTGTTCGTATTCGCGCAGTTCGCGGAGTTTTTTCTGCACGACGTCGGTACGGGTAATTACTTCGAAACTGCCGCCGCTTAGTTCGTTGCCTATGAGGATGGCAAGGAAATCGCCTGTCTCATTGCTTTCCATTCCTACCACAAAGACTACCAGCGAGGGTTTCGTCTCGCCATCCTGCGCCTGCGCCACAATCGTCGCCGAAAGCGCCAATGCCACAAATAAAATTAAAATGTTTCGTATATTCTTCATCATTGTTTAATGTATTTATTTTATTACATTTATTAATATTTCTTTTCTTGGTTTTACTTATTTTGGTTATATGTCTAATCTATTCTCCATTCTTGAAATAATTGTCATAATCACAGCGGACAACACTAAAAACAGTCCGATAAAACTGTACAGGTTAAACCGTTCGGCAAAAAAACAGACGCCCATGCAGACAGCGACTACCGGTTCCATTACTCCCAATATGGCGGAAATTGTTGAACCTGCATATTTTATTGCAACAATTAAGGCATAATCCGAAATCACAGTCGGCAATAAAGCCAAAACGATTAGATTGAACCATTCCTTACTGCTGTGTATTGGCTCTATTCCGCTTGTCAACAAAGCGTATATACCGAAAAATACAGCGCCAAAAGATAAAATATAAAACGTTACAATTAAGGGATGAATCCTGTTTATGCCGAATTTATTGACGCCAACGATATACAAAGCATAAGTAACAACGGTTGCCAACGCGATATATACTCCCAACAGTTTCAGTGTTATATTTGTATCGTTCCAGCAGAGGAAGGCAACGCCCGCAAAGGACAGTAAAGCCGGAAAAAATATGAACGCCGATTTCTTTTCCCCGAAACAGTACATCATAATAAACGCTACCAAAATCGGATACAAAAAATGTATGGTCGTAGTTATTCCGCTTGGAATATACGAATACGACCATATCAAGCCCACTGATGTGCCGGCATAAAAGATTGCAAGGACAAACAAAACGGCAAAGTTGCGAAATCCGACGTTCATACTCCTGTTCAAAAACAAGCATACCGGCGTCATGGCAATCGCAGCAAACAGAAAGCGGTAAAACAAAATCGCAGGTATTCCCATTCCTCCGCGCATAAGCGGAATAGAAAAGAAGGGTATCAATCCGAAAGTCCCCGACGAAAGAAGTCCTAATAAAATACCTTTATGTTTCACCTTTGTTTGCATTTGATTCCTGCTGTTTTGCCTGTTCTACTGTATTTTCTACATAATCAAGAGCGAAAATAATTGCAATTTCTTCAAATAACTCCGATAAATCCCTATTCATTGTAATGTATTGAACAGATTCGAAATCTATAAATCCGAAATTCGCAATTGTCTGTGTTGGAAGCCTTAATGGTAAAATTACAGATGTGCGTATTTGCCTGCTTACGCTTCCAAGCGCCCAAAATTCGGGTATTTCATTTGATGGAGTATCCGACCACTCATCAATATATTTATCGGTATATCTGCTAATTTTCCATTTTCTATATAAACAGTTACCTTTTTTTGTCGTTATCCACATGTGTCTGTTTTTAATAAAAGCGTATGGAGTTTGCCCTTTATATTTGCCCGGTTTTGTCCATATCGTTGTACCTTTGGGACTTTTATAATTACTGCATAATGTCGATAAATGGCGTTGCTGTTGTTGTCCATTATCAGGTTCGGTCTCTGTCTGAACTTCATAAACATTAATATTGAACCCATTGTCTTTTATTTTTTGCAAATTGTATCTTATTTTCGTCTTTCGTTGTTTGTCCCGAATTTTAGACAGCAACTTGTCAAAATCATCCTTTTCGAGATTAACAATAGCGCCATCTTCTTGCTGTTGTTTCCGGTTTGCTTTATTTGCGAAATAAACACTTACCAAAGTTCCTGCTATTGTTACTAAAGTTCCTGTTATTGTATAAAAAATCCCCAAGTCTTTCATCTTTTATATTTTAAATCATTCTTCATCTTTCAAGTAGCCGGAACGGGATAATTTTCCCCCGTCCCGACTTCTCAAAACAGCCTGCCAATTCATTCATATCTTATACACCTGCAAGGATTTTTAATGTTTTTACTATAATACGCTTCTTTACCGTTACCAAAATTCACCACATAACTTTCGTAATTATTTCGTTTGGATGAACTCCAGTAATCATTTTTTTTAAACGGGACGCATCCGTTTTCCTGTTCTATTTCGTTACGAAAAATAAATATCCGGATTAATTCTTCTTTATTCGGTAAACGCCATCCTTCCCCTTTCTTTGCGCATACGTTCAATGCATCGCTATAAGAAAGAACGCCCTCGTCCGATATACTGATGTCGCAATTCACATATTTACCTGTGTATTCGTCATAGTAGCATTCCGGGGCTTTAACCCATTTTGGTTTTGGTCCGGACGTAAAGTCGCTTCCTCTCGCTATTTTTCGCGCAATTGTTTTTGCAGCGTCGGCAAGGTCGGAGCCGCTTCGGGCAGTTTCCGAAAATGCCGAAATGAGTTGCCCTGATGCAAAGTGTTGAAATTTGCATGTAATATTATAAGCGCCAAAAACATCAACTATGCTGACATAACAAGTATAATCGGCAGCGTCGGCGCGACCAAATTCCACTTGCTGTTCATCATCCACTATTCCTGCTTCATAAGCCTCTTTTTCTTCTTGCGAAACCGCCGAAGCCTCTTTTCTGTTTTC
>JAIRLF010000190.1 GCA_031259655.1 Prevotellaceae bacterium | reverse complement strand
TCCCTGCGGGACTTTTGATAGTCGACAAAATTCAATACTGTTATATCTTGTTTATTTTGCATCCCTAAAAACATCTTTCAATTACGAATTTTCTTTTCAATACGCGATAATACAAACTCCTTAAATTCGGGATTTTTAATCTTATCCAAAATCTCGTTTGCAAAACCGGACATCAGCAACAATTGCGCTGTAGATTTGCTTATTCCACGCGATTGCATGTAGAACATAGCTTCTTCGTTCAATTGACCGACAGTAGCTCCATGCGAACATTTTACGTCGTCGGCATAAATTTCGAGTTGCGGTTTTGTGTATATTTTTGCGCCGGTGTTCAACAACACATTCTTATTCGACTGATATGCCGCAGTTTTTTGAGCATCGGGACGAACCAGTATGCGCCCGTTGAAAACATTCACTGCCTTGTCGTTCAATATACTCTTATACAATTCGTTACTTTGACATTCCGGTGCGGCATGGTCAATAAATGTATAATTATCAACATGTTGTTTCTCATCGGCAATAACCAGTCCGTACAAATTACTGTAACAGTGTTTCTCAATCAAATGCACTTCAGTATTTTGACGAACAAGTCCTCCTCCGACAATAATATTCGAATGATTAAAAGAACTGCCCTCATATTGACGAATATAATCGGCAGAAACATGTTTGGATAACAGACCTTTATCGTGAACACGCGTAAAATCTACCTGCGCATTTTGCGCAATCACTATTTCGGACAGGTTGTTTGTCAGCGTAGAAGCATCCGAAATCCCGATATTACATTCGATAATTTCGGCGATGCTGTTTTCTCCGAAAACAAACAGATTGTGCTGTTGGCTGAAAATATTGGAATCCGAGTCGACGATGTTAATAATCATCAGTGGTCGAGTAGTTTCCACACCCGGAGCAACAGCGACGAACACTCCCGAAAGAGCTGTGGCAATATTCAGCGCCGCAGGCAAATCGGTATTGTCTGCCAAGTGGTTATAGTGTTTTTCGACAATTTCTTCGCACTCCCGCGACGCCAAAACCAGACTGCCATAGACGAACCCGCTTTCCGACTTGATTTCGTTGTTAATACACACGCCGTTAACCGTATATATCTTGATTGCATCGCTAACTTCGGGAAAATCCGATTCCGCAGGTTTTTTCCATTCATAAGGATTGACAGGGAGATATTCGCCTTCGAAAATACTTGCCAAAGGAGTGTATTTATATTTCTCCTGTTTGAAATCGGGAAATCCGCTATTCTTTATTTTGTCGAACGCCTTGTCTCTAAAGCAGTTTATATAGCAGGGGAATAAACTTTCGGAGAGATTGGCGGCTATGTCGTATATATCCTTATAACTCATATATCCATGTCTTTCAGCCAGTCGTAACCTTTTTCCTCAAGTTCCAAAGCCAATTCTTTTCCTGCGGATTTCACTATCTTACCTTTATATAATACGTGTACAAAATCGGGTACAATATAATCCAAAAGACGTTGATAGTGAGTAACCAAAATGAGAGCATTGTCCGGAGATTTCAGTTTATTAACGCCTTCGGAGACAATTCGTAGCGCGTCGATATCCAGTCCGCTGTCGGTTTCGTCCAGAATCGCGAGTTTCGGGTCTAAAATTGCCATTTGAAAGATTTCGTTTCGTTTCTTTTCTCCCCCCGAAAATCCTTCGTTCACCGGACGGCTTATGAGGGTCGAATCCATGCCCGTCAACGCAGCTTTTTCGCGGAGCATTTTCAGAAATTCCGCAGGTTTAATCGGTTCAAGTCCTTTATATTTACGCTGTTCGTTGACAGCCGCTTTCATGAAATTAGTCATGCTCACGCCCGGAATTTCGACCGGATACTGAAAACTCAGAAATATCCCGGCATTAGCTCTGTCTTCGGGCGACATTTCGAGCAAATTTTTCCCCTCAAATTCTATTTCGCCCTGTGTAACCTCAAAACTGTCGCGACCGGCGATTACCGAAGCTAACGTGCTCTTTCCCGAACCGTTAGGTCCCATTATCGCATGAATTTCGCCTGCGCGAACTTCGAGGTTTATTCCTTTAAGTATCTCTTTGCCTTCTACATTCGCATGTAAATCCGTAATTTTTATCATACTTTTTACTTAAACCTATTCGAATTCCTTTTTCAGCGCAATCAGTTTGTTCTGTATTTCTTCTTCGAACTCTGCTATATCTTCATCCTCCAGAATATCGTCCACATACAATCCCAATACGGTGATAAGATAGCGCGACCCGGTAAGGTTATCGTATCTTTCGCTGATATGCTTATCAAATTTGTGCGTCAATTTATAAGCTTTGAGATACCTTTCATGATTTGTTTTCGCAGCCCCTTTTTTGTTGGATAATAGCGATTTAAGGTCTTCGAGATAATTTCCGCATTCGATTTCCAAACCTTTGTCAATCAATGCACGAGCTATTTTTTTCTGACTTTTCGACAATTCTTGATATATTGTATTCATTTCTATTTTTTTTGCAAAAGTAGTAAAAAAACCACAAATAGCAATATTTTTCATTACGGTTTCAAAAAAAACTCAAAACCCTTAAAAAAAAGTGTCATTTGGAAGTCTTAATTATCACCATGTTAATTCGCGAAAAAAAGTTTTTTTACAAAAATAGTTGCCGGAATAAAATTTATGTGTAATTTTACGGGGTGATTTTATCTAAAAAGTAATAGCGATTATGGAGACAGAGACTATAACATTCAATGAATTAAGGAGGATTAAAGATGCTCTTCCAAATGGTAGTATTCACAAAATTGCGGCATTGTTAGATGTCAGTGAGGAAACAGTAAGAAATTATTTCGGCGGCGAAAATTTCGACCGAGGTAAGGCTATCGGAATACATTACGAAAAAGGTCCGGAAGGAGGAATTGTAACATTCGACGATTCTACAATCTTGAATTTAGCAAAGAAAATTCTTGCCGAACACAAATTGGAGTATTAAAATGTAGAAACGGGAAAATGAACAATGCTTTTCGAGTATTTGTTATAACCTCCTGTAAGTAGAAACAAAAAAAATTTAAATGGCATTAGAAGTAAACAGAGCTAATTATGATGAGGTTATCAAGTCGGATAAACTGATAATTCTTGATTTTTGGGCAACATGGTGTGGACCGTGCAGAGCTATAGCTCCCTATATTGACGAAATTGCTAAAGAATACGAAGGTCAGGTAATTGTGGGCAAAGTCAATATAGATGACGACAACGACGAGTTGGCTATTAAGTATGGGATAAGGAATATCCCTGCTGTTTTGTACATCAAAGACGGTAAGTTAGTTGATAAACAGATAGGCGCGGC
>JAIRLF010000188.1 GCA_031259655.1 Prevotellaceae bacterium | reverse complement strand
ATCCGGAGTATGCCGCAATGGGCGCAAAATATCACGCTCTTCAACCCGTTGCGATACTTTATTCAGGCTATGCGCAATATTTATATGAAAGGAAGCGATTTTTCGGAAATAGCAATGCATGTGACTGCTCTGTCGGGTTTCGCAATAGCGCTAAATATTTGGGCGGTGCTGAGTTACAGGAAAACTTCGTAAGAAGAAACCGAAAGTCGCCCAACACCGCAAGCATAACCCGATAAAGAATATCTTGATGCACGCCGTTGCCAATTACAGGATTACAGTTTCAACTGCGAAAATATTATTTTTTTGCCCGAACTGAAATATTTATACACGATACTTCCGTTATAGACGCCGGCATCCGCTTTTTTAACAATAAGATGTTTGAATGCTTTCCGTTTCTTGCGGCACAAGGGAATCCTCCCGAAAAATGCCCAATGAGCCATTATCACCGCTTTAAAGTACGACAATCGTCCCGACGCAAGATACACCGTAGCCGAGGCTCCGTCCATCAGTAACCGGATGAAAATGATGAGCCACCTGTTTTTCGACAAGTTTTTTGCCAACATCATCAAGTTGTTACGATAGTTGAGATATAATTTCTGCGGCGAATTGTTCGGTAGAGCGCCGCCTCCGACATGATAAACCACCGATTCGGGCAAGATAGAAACCTCATATCCCATCAGTTGCAGACGCCAACACAAATCAATCTCCTCCATGTGAGCAAAAAACGAACCGTCCAAGCCTCCTGCCCTGTGGAAAAGTTCGGAACGTATCATCAAAGCCGCACCTGTAGCCCAAAACACATGCATGACATTGTCATATTGACCTTTATCTTCTTCAATAGAATCAAGTATTCGTCCACGGCAAAAGATATATCCGTATTTGTCGATAAAACCGCCGGCAGCGCCGGCATATTCGAAAAATTCAGGATTGTTGAAAGCGCGGAGTTTAGGGGCGCAGGCAGCAACAGCGGGATTGGCGTCCATATAGTTAACCAAAGGCGGCAACCAATTTTCGGTAACTTCAATATCGGAATTGAGCAAGATATAATATTCGGCGTCGAGATGGTCTAACGATTTATTGTAACCATCTGCAAATCCGTAATTTTTATCCAACAATATCAGTTCGACAGCAGGATAATTGACTTTTATCCATTCGACGGAATCGTCGGTAGAAGCATTATCGGCAACAACAAGTTTGGCTCCGCGTATGCCGGAGGACGAAATGCTGTCTAACACTTTTCCAAGAAATTTCTCCAAAAAATATCGCCCATTCCAGTTCAAGATAACCACCGCTATTTTTGTCATAACATTCTTTATTTTCTTACTTTCTTCCTCTGACTTTTAGTTTTTAATTTTTAACTTTCCTCCCTTCTACAACAACAACTATTTCCCCTTTAGGTTCTGTAGTTTTGAAATGAGCAATCACTTCCGACAATGTTCCTGTGATTGTTTCCTCGTGTATTTTCGATAACTCCCTCGACACGCTGACTTTACGGTCGTTGCCGAAAAAATCGGCAAACTGTTCCAGACATTTCAACGTCCTGTACGGCGATTCGTAGAATATCATAGTCCGTTCTTCTTCAACCAACTGTGCGAGTTTTTTCTGTCTGCCTTTCTTTTGCGGGAGAAATCCCTCGAAACAAAACCTGTCGCAAGGCAATCCCGAATCGACGATTGCCGGAATCAAAGCTGTAGCGCCGGGAAGGCATTCAACTTCAATGCCTTTTTCGATACAATTGCGCACTAATAAAAATCCGGGATCGGAAATACCCGGAGTGCCTGCATCTGAGACCAAAGCAACCGTTTTACCTTCCGAAATCCGTTCGACTATCCGTTCGGTATTTTTGTGTTCGTTAAACTTGTGATACGATTCAAGATGCGCCTGTATCGAATAATGTTTCAAGAGAATGAGAGTTTTACGGGTGTCTTCGGCAAGGATAATATCCGCTTCGCGCAATACTCGCACAGCACGGAATGTCATATCTTCCAAATTACCTATCGGTGTGGGTACTACGTAAAGTTTCATGCTCAAAATCCTGTTTTTATACTAATAATAACTTGTGCAAAAGTACATGAAAATTTCGGATTTGCAAGAATGTAGAATAAAGTGAAAGTGGCTAAATCTTTTTTGAGGCTTCTTTGTCGTTTGTTATCGAAATCTTACTGCCCGAATGTATAATCACATCCGGAACAGGCTTTTGTGTTTCCTTATCAAGAACTTTACCACGTATCTTTGTCTGAGAAAAGACAAACGCGGGGAATAATATAAGCAAGAACAGTAATTTTATTTTCATTGTATTACAATTTTGTTTGATTAGATAACGATTGTTTAGTATGGTTTAACGGGCGGTTAATATTGAATATTGAATCACTCAACGAAGTCCGGAACTCTCGCCGAATGAGGGTATATTAATATTAACCCAACTTGGCGCCAAGTTGGGTTAACACATGTTTATCAACTAATTTTCCAACCAGTGAATGATAAATGCGCTAATATTACTAAATGCGTGAATACCGGCAATCAGCCAAAATGCCCGTACAGAATTGTATTTTTTCGTAT
>JAIRLF010000147.1 GCA_031259655.1 Prevotellaceae bacterium | reverse complement strand
TTATCGTAACAATAGGCGGAGAAATGTTTAACGTCGTGGCGCTCAAACTTCTTGACTGGGGAATTATTATCGCTTCTACGTCAATTGTGCTGTGGATCGGAGAAATAATGAGATTATTCGGACGAAAATAGGAAACTGTATTCCGTAAATGCGTTCCGATAAATTACTTCGACTTCGATGCTTTTTGTATCGAAGTCGATGCTTTTTGCCATTCCTTAACCCCTTTGATTATAGGAATTTTCTCATACACTCGTATGTCCATATAAATTAAAATGCTTAAATTTGCAAATGTTCATATAGAATAAAGTATGAGCTATATTGTTGGTTTTTATCAAATTATGTCGTTATGAATAAGAAATTTTTATTATTAATTGTCACATTTACATTGTTTTTTGCTTCATGTAAATCGAAACAGAGCAGCGATGAAGATGTTTCTCCTGATTACAATCCTTATGTAGAAGCCTTTACTTCGGGAGATATTTCAGTCAAATCGAACATCATCGTGCGGTTGTCTGCGCCTTCGCATTTAGACCCGGACGAGTTCACGAGCGAAAAGTTGTTCGACATTTCGCCATCGGTGAAAGGGAAAGCGCAGATGCAGAGCAAACACGTTTTTATTTTCGTTCCCGATGAGAATCTCAAAATCAATCAACGTTATACGGTAAAGTTCGATGTCGGGAAAGTCGTTAAGAACGTTGACAAACAATTCCGCAAGTTCGAATTTGGATTTTCGACCATCAAACCATCATTTTACATGACGCGCGAAGGGTTAAAGCTCTATAACGAAACAACTCCGCACATGTTTCAACTAATCCGCGAAGTACACATTTCCGATTATGCCGACCCTGCGGCGGTAGAAAAAATGTTGACGGTCAGGTTAAACAACGAATTGCAGACAATCAAATGGGAACACGAAGGAAACAAACACACTTTCATCATCGACAGCATAAAAGCCGGAGAATCAGCCTCCGAAATGAAATTAAGCATTGATGCAAAAAGCATCGGCGGCGACCTGACCGATGAAGAAATACTGCGAATACCAAGTAAATACGAGTTCGATATTCTGGGAATCACTTCGAGCGACGAAGATGGTAATCAAGTCATTATATGCCGATTTTCGGCGCCTATCGACACCAAACAAAATCTCAAAGGCATCATCACGCTCGAAGAATACAAATTCACCTACCGCGTATCCTTAAACTCGATACTGTTATATCCGTCCGAAAGGCTTACAGGTCAGGTAACATTGACGATATTCGAGAGCCTCAAAAGCGCCAACGGCGGCAGTTTCGGGAAAAATTATACCGAAGAGCTGCTTTTTGAGTCAAACAGTCCGGAAATCAAGTTTTTGGGAAAGGGGAACATACTTCCTGCGACAAGCAACGGAACCGTCATACCGTTTCAGGCTGTTTCGGTTAAATCGGTTACTGCCAAAGTCATCAAAATCTACGAAAACAATGTGTTACAATTTTTTCAGGTCAACAATCTCGGAGGAAAATCGGAACTGAAACGCGCCGGACGATTAGTCGCCGTCAAGACCATACGGCTCGACGAAAACAAAACAATCAAAGAATTACGCCGCTGGAGCACCTACGCTCTGGATTTGTCGAAACTGATAACTCCCGAACAGGGAGCGATTTACAGAATCGAACTCCGTTTCACCAAAAAACAGGCAATCACGGATTGTGATGGAGATGAAGAACAGGAAGTTCCAAGTCTCTCCGACGAAGAACAGTTAAAAAAACTGGAACGCGATTATGATAATCCCAATTCGTACGACTACGACTACGACTATTACGATTACTATTATGAAGACGACGAAAACTATGGAGGCGAAACAGACCCCTGTGAATATGGATATTACAGCCGGAACAGCAGATGTCGCGCCTCGAAAAACATACTTGCTTCCGACCTCGGAATCATAGCCAAAGCCGGAACGAAAAACTCGGTGCGTTTCATTGTAACAAACGTACATTCAATAACTCCCGCGTCTTCGGTAGAGTTAGAAATCTATAACTATCAACAACAGTTAATCGGTAAAGGAATCACAAATGCCGAAGGATTTGCAGATGTGGAAATTAAAGGCAAACCGTTTGTTGCGGTCGCAAAACAGGGCGCGCAACGGGGATATATGCAGATGCAAGACGGTATGTCTATCTCGCTTAGCCGTTTCGATGTCGCCGGCGACGCTGTTAAAAACGGTATCAAAGGATTTATTTACGGTGAAAGAGGCGTTTGGAGACCGGGCGATTCCATATTCCTGACTTTCATCCTGCAAGATATGGAAAACAGCCTGCCGGCGTCCCATCCCGTTACTTTGGAAATAACGGATGTCAGAGGCAGAGTCGTCAGCAGGCAAAACAAAATCGGCGGAATGAACGGATTCTACACTTTTGTCTGTCCGACAGACGGCGACGCTCCAACCGGCAACTGGCTCGCTTCGGTGAAAGTCGGCGGAGTGGTGTTCAACAAACAGCTTAAGATAGAAACCATCAAGCCTAACAGATTGAAAATAAACCTGACATTCAAACAGGACGAAATAGAACTGCAAGCTCCGGTTGCCGGTTCGCTGTCGTCTACATGGTTGCACGGAACGCCCGCAAAGAATCTCGACGCCGCAATATCAATGTATCTTAATCCCGTAAAGACCGAATTTAAGGGATTTGAGGGATATGTTTTTGACGACCCGACAAAACAGTTCGAATCGGAACAAAAAACGTTCTTCTCGGGAAAACTAAACGACGAAGGAGTCGTAAACTTTTCGCAGACAGTTGATATCGGCAATCAACCTTCGGGAAAACTTCGCGCAAATTTCATTACGCGGGTCTACGAAGAAGGAGGCGATTTCAGTATCGATAATCTGACTAAAACGATATCGCCGTATAAAAGATATGTAGGGATTGCGCAACCAAAAGGAACAGGCATTAACAACATGCTGGAAACAGATAAAAACCAAGCGTTTGACATTGTCGTTCTTAATAAAAGCGGCAAAACCGTTTCCGAAAGGCTGGAACTGAAAATTTCGGTATACAAATTGGGATGGAGTTGGTGGTGGAGTTCGTCCGACAATCAGTTCGCCAATTTCAATTACAGCTCATACCGGACGCCCGTCTACGAAGAAACAATCAAAATATCCGGCGGACGCGGAGTGTTTTCATACAAAGCCTCGCACAATCAATATGGATTTTATTTGATAAAAGCGACCGACACAAACGGAGAACACAGCGTCGGCACGGTTGCATACTACGACTGGCCCGGTTGGGGCGGACGCGCGCGCCAAAGTAGCGAAGGCTCGACGATGTTGATGTTCGAAAGCGATAAAGAATCGTACGATGTCGGTGAAAATGCCGTGATTAAATTCCCTTCGACGAATACTGCCAAAGCTTTGGTAAGTATCGAAAACGGAACGAAAGTGTTGAGTAACTACTGGATTGCCTGCGAAGACGGCGATACAAAAATCGAAATCAAAACCACCTCCGAAATGACGCCCAACATTTATGTCTCCATAACTTTGGTGCAGCCTCATGCGCAGACACAGAACGATTTGCCGATAAGGCTGTTCGGAGTTATTCCCGTGAACGTTGTCGACCCCGAAACGAAACTTGCTCCGGTGTTGGATGCCCCGGCTTCCATACGTCCGGAAGATGTCTACAAAGTCTCTGTCAGCGAAGAGAAAGGCAAACCAATGACTTATACGCTTGCCGTCGTCGACGAAGGTCTGCTCGACCTGACGAAATTCAAGACGCCAAACCCCTGGAACTATTTCTATGCGAAAGAAGCTCTGGGCGTTAAGACCTGGGACATGTACGAATCTCTGATTGGCGCTTACGGAGGACGTATCGAACAGTTGTTTGCGATAGGAGGCGACGACGCTGCTTCGGCAAACAGAACTAAAATAAACAGATTCAAACCGGTAGTAACTTTCATTGGTCCGTTCTCGCTGAACAAAGACCAGAAAGGTATTCACAATTTGAAGATGCACAATTATATCGGCTCGGTGAAAGTGATGGTCGTTGCCGGTTCTAAAAAAGCGTACGGAAGCGCCGAAAAAGTCGTTCCCGTGAAAAAACCTCTCATGGTTTTGGCGACGATGCCGCGCGTTATAGGTCCCGGCGAAGAAATCGACCTGCCTGTAACTGTGTTCTCTATGGACGAAAATATTAACAAAGCCGACGTATCTGTCGAAGTAAACGACCTGTTTATAATTGAAGATAAAAATCACGCTGTCGAATTTAAATCGGTCGGAGAAAAAATGACTGCGTTCAAACTGAAAGTGAAACAACAAACGGGAGCAGGCAGGGTGAAAGTCGTCGCTGTCTCCGGAAACGAACGTTCGGAATATAATGTTGAAATAGAAGTCCGCACGCCTAATCCCCCATTGACAAAAGTGCACTCGTTTGTGCTGGAAGCCGGCAAAAGCAATTCCGTCGCAGAGGAATTACACGGAATCGCAGGCACTAATACCGGTCGAATCGAAGCGTCGATTATTCCGCCTCTGAATTTAGGGCAGCGCCTCAATTATCTGATTCAATACCCTCACGGATGTCTGGAACAGACCGTTTCGAGCGCGTTCCCGCAACTGTATCTGAGTTCGGTTGTCGATTTGAGCGAAAAGGATAAAACCAACGCTTCGTACAATATCAAGGCGGCTTTGAACAAATTGAAGAACTTCACCGGTTACGAAGGCGGCTTTACTTATTGGCCCGGCGAAGATTCGTATAACGACTGGGCAACAAGCTATGCCGGCGATTTTATGCTCGAAGCGGAGAAGAAAGGATTTGCACTGCCCGGCGGACTGAAACAGAGTTGGCTGAAATATCAACAGAAAAGAGCGCGCGTTTGGGTGATGAACAATCAAAAAGATTCGTATTATTCTTATGCACAGCACGATTTGGAGCAGGCTTACCGGCTATATACTCTGGCTAAGGCAAAAGCTCCCGAATTAGGCGCAATGAACAGATTGAAAGAGGATAAAACTATCTCGTTACAGACGCGCTGGGTGCTGGCGGCGGCGTATACCCTGTCCGGACAGGTCGAAATCGCAGAAAAAATAGTCGAAAATACAGATACCAATGTTAAGGAATATCCCTCGTCGTTCTCACAGACTTATGGCTCAAGTACAAGAGACCTGGCTCTTATCGTCGATGCTTTGCTGTTGATGAATCGCGAAAGCACAGCGTTCGAATCGGTGCGCAATTTGTCGGTACGGCTAAACTCAAACCGCTGGATGAGCACCCAAACTGTCGCCTATGCGCTTATGGGAATATCCCGTTATGCCGAAAATATAAAAAACGACAAGTCTATCAAGATTGAATATTCCTGCGACGGAAATAAAAACACAGTAAATTCGACCAAAACAATCTGGACGGCAAATCTCGGCAACCTGAAATCCGGACAATTCGACGTAACGAACAAGTCGGACAACAGTGTCTATGTGCAAATTTCGACGACGGGAACGCCTGCCGAAGGACAGGAAACGGCTTCGGAAAACAAAATAAGACTGAAAGTTTCGTTCTCCGACGGTAAATCGGTTATCGACCCGGCCTCCCTGAAACAGGGAACTGACTTTTACGCAATTATCGACGTAACAAACTTAAGTCCCGCCGGCGAAACATACTCGAATGTCGCTTTTACTCAGATATTCCCTTCGGGATGGGAAATCATAAACGACCGCCTGCTGGGGCTGCAAAATAACGAAAATACCGATAATTACGACTATTGCGATATCCGCGACGACAGAGTCTATCTCTATTTCGATTTGAACGGACGAAAACAGTTCAAAATAAAACTCTCCGCAACGTATGTCGGCAAGTTCTATCTCCCTGCAGCTAAGGTGGAAGCAATGTACGACGGAACAATAAACGCTAACACTGCGGGACAATGGGTCGAGGTTGTCAAGTCGATAAATAACTGAAAAAAGTTAGTTAAATGATTAAAATACTGGGAATAGAATCATCGTGCGATGACACTTCGGCAGCCGTCTTGTGCGACAGGACGCTGTTGTCGAATGTCATTGCAAACCAGAAAGTGCACGAAAAATATGGCGGAGTTATTCCGGAACTTGCATCAAGAGTGCATCAGCAAAATATTATCCCTGTGGTTGATATGGCTCTGAAAGAAGCCAACATCACGAAAAACGATTTGGATGCAATCGCTTATACGCGAGGTCCGGGACTGTTAGGTTCGTTGCTGGTAGGCGTTTCTTTTGCTAAAGGTTTAGCCGCTTCGCTCGACCTGCCCTTGATTGAAGTCAATCACCTGCAGGGACATGTGCTTTCGCATTTTTTGGAAGAACAGGGCGTTGAAAAAATCTTTCCTTCGCTGCCTTTCCTTTGTCTGCTGGTGTCCGGCGGACATACTCAAATCATTGTTGTTAAAGATTATCTCGATTTCGAAGTCATCGGAGAAACAATTGACGACGCCGCCGGCGAAGCGTTCGACAAATGCGCCAAGGTCATGGGATTACCCTATCCCGGCGGTCCTGTGATTGATTCGTTGGCAAAGGAAGGAAATCCGGAGGCTTTTTCGTTCGCCAAGCCAAAAGTCGCTGATTATAACTACAGTTTCAGCGGACTGAAAACATCGTTCCTGTACTTCCTGCAAAAGAAAATTGCCGAAAATCCTGCGTTTGTCGAGGAAAATAAAGCCGATTTATGCGCTTCTATCCAAAAAACTATCATCGATATTCTGATGATTCAACTGATAAAAGCCGCCGCCAAAACCGGAATCAAAGACGTCGCAATAGCCGGAGGCGTATCGGCAAACTCCGGATTAGCCGACAGACTGCGCCACGACGGACAAATATACGGCTGGAACGTGTTTGTCCCCGAACGAAAATTCACTACCGACAATGCGGCGATGATAGCTATAACCGGATTCTTTAAATTCCGGAAATCGCTGTTCTCCCCACTCGACGTAACTCCCTTCGCAAGAAGTGAAAAGGGTGTACGTCCAAACTTTGATTCATCTGATTTTTCCGGTTAACAGGATAATCTTGCAATTTTAAATCCGACAGGAGCTAAAACTGTCGGAGTTTGCCCGTGAAGGCATTTCATTTCAATCAATAGAAAAAGACTACAAATCACCGGTATTTGATTATTAAAATTAAGAGCTTTGCAGCGCAACCGTTTTTATACTTTTGCACCTTGTTCAAATGAAATTCGGTTTATGTAATAAAATAAAACTATCTTTGCGACAAAATTAATTAAGTAAGATACATGGATACAAAGAAATTAATAGCGCATAATCTGTTAAAAATAAATGCAATAAAGATTAGTCCGGCAAATCCGTTCACTTGGGCTTC
>JAIRLF010000146.1 GCA_031259655.1 Prevotellaceae bacterium | reverse complement strand
GATAGTAAACACAAACGGTTTATTTACAACAAAATCTATTGGCTGCTCAGGAATATTAGACGTTAACTCCATTCCTATACTTGTCACAGCAGCCGCTTCGGTACCTTCTTCATTAACTTCGACAAAAGTTTTGTGAATTACTTCCGAAATATATATGGATACATCGCTGATATTACTGAAATTAGCGTAACGGGTAAACGGGGTTTTCATCCCTAATTCCGGCAAAATATTTTCGTGCATCCTGTATTCACATTCCGACTTAAACTGTGGTAAACTGAGATTTACTTCTTTTCCATACATGTTTTCCAATGTGCGATTCCATTGCTCATTGTCCAAATGTTCTATTAGAGTCTCCGGCGTTTTATCTTCCTGTGGAAGCATCACTATCATACTGAATGCTTGATTTCCATACGGTAGCTCCAAATATTCGCCATATTCGTCCGCTCCATAATTGAAATTTGCCGTTTGCCGCATCATTTGCACCTGATTCGTTTTTCCGTCCGCAGTATAAAAGTTTTCTTTCCGTGTATTGTTCCTGTCAAATTTGGAAACCCATATTCCCTTAAAATAGACAGCATTAATTAGATACATCACAGCATCGGAAGGTATCTCTTTCAGGATACTTTTAATTTTATCGTTAGTTTGTTTTGCACACCAGTTATTTATCTGTGTTACAGCATCCGGCGACGAAAAGTTAAGCGCGCTCACTTCGGCTGCGTAATTCGTGCGGTTTACTTCCAAAAACGCATCTTTCACAGGGAAACCTTGCTTGTACCAAATTGAATTGGCGATTGAAAGCTGTGTTGAGGGGTCGACGCTTGTCAACTCCGAACGAAGCAGTTTACTGTGTTCGTTAATGTCGCTAACAGTGTAATCTTTAGCGTGTAATGTTTCCAACATCTCGTCCAGCGTAGCGCCGGCTGCACCGTTTATTACCATATTGAACGCCATACTGATACTCAAAGGCGAAATAAAGACATTCGCTTCTTTCGAATCGGCAAATGTAGCTCTAAAAACATCAAATGCAAAAGTGTTATCGGTAGTCACTTTCTGCTTGATATGCACCGCTATAGGTTCGGCGTCGGGAAGTGGATATATTGGCGTGTCGTCTTCATTTTCATTTTGACAGGCGATACACAATGCTACGGATAGAATCATTACAAAATAAAATTTCTTCTTCATAATACACAACATGTTAAAAAATTAAAAAATATTTTTCGTTATGATATAAGACGATATTTTTATCGAAAACGTTGCATGATATTCCAGAAAAATAACGAGGTGGGCGTATATAACAAAAGTGCCAATCTTTAATTTGACTGACACCACGTTTTCAACTCTATTTAAATTATTTTTTCCAGATGCAAAGGTAAGGCAAAAATCAAAGTAATTGCGATTTTTTATGTTTTTTAACATAGAAAAAATATGTTTAATAACATGTTTTTCGTAAAACGTGTAGTTGTTTCATTGAATTTTTTAGATGTTAATCTAAATTTGTGTTAAGAAAAATATGTTCTATAACATGTTTTTTTGAGTGAAATTCGGAAAACTCGAGGAATTTATGCAGAATATTCACAAAATAATCAACACTACGACGAAAAAGGCAATAGTAGTTTTTCAATTTTTCTAATTTGGATTAAATTTTTTTGAGGTTTTTTGAACTTTTTCCCAAAACGATTGTTTACATAGCGTGTAAGTTAGTTTTTCATAGGTTAGTTCAGCAACGAGGTAGAGAGACCCAAACTCTGCCTCGTTTTCTTTTTATTTACTACATTTGCACGCAAATTCAAAGTAGAATTGATGATAGAAACAGTAATTAAAAATGCAGGAAATCTTAAACCTGTCGCAGAAAAGATATATGAGGGAGAACGATTGACATTTGAAGATGGCGTCGCTCTATACAATTCCGGTAATTTGTCGCTGTTAGCGTCGTTGGCGTTGTTTGCGAAACGCAGAATGTCGGGCGATAAAGTTTTTTTCAACAGAAACTTCCATATCGAACCTACAAATATTTGCGTATTCGGATGTAAATTTTGCTCCTACCGACGAAAAAAAGGCGATAACGATGCATGGGATTTCGATATTCCCGAAATGTTGGACATCTGCCGCAAATATGCAGAAAAAGGTATCACAGAAGTGCATATCGTCGGTGGAGTGCATCCACACAGGGATTTGCATTTTTACGGAGAACTGCTCCGAAAAATAAAAGAGATTCTGCCGAATGCTCATATAAAAGGCTTTACGGCTGTCGAATTAGATTATATGATACGAAATGCGGGTTACAGTATCGAACAGGGTTTGAGGATTTTGAAGGATTACGGACTAAATTCTATTCCGGGTGGAGGCGCCGAAATATTTAACGAAGACATCCGTCGGACTATTTGCGGAGATAAAGCGCCCTCTCATACATGGCTGCAAATACACGAAGCAGCTCATAATGCGGGACTTCCATCGAATGCAAGTATGCTTTACGGACATATAGAATCGTATGAACACCGAATTGAGCATCTCGACAGGTTGCGACAATTGCAAGACAAAACAGGCGGGTTTAATGCCTTTATTCCATTGAAATATAAAAATATAAACAATTCAATGAGCAGTATCGGGGAAATACATACTATGGAAGTCATGAAAAACTTTGCTGTTTGCCGATTATTCCTTGATAATATTGCACATATAAAATCTTACTGGCCTATGTTGGGAAAAGATACAGCCCAATTGGCGCTGAATTTCGGTGCGGATGATGTCGACGGTACAATCGACGATTCTACAAAAATCTATTCAATGGCAGGCAGCGAAGAAACATCTCCTTCAATGACTGTGCCGGAAATGCTTCGGTTTATATCTTCGGCGGGTTTCAAACCCGTCGAAAGAGATTCTTTGTATAACGAAATCGAGGAACAAAATTGATGGTTAAATATCGAAATGTAAAGCCTTAATTTTCCGGTATGTTCTGCCTGTTTATCAAAAAAATAGCAGAATAAATTCGCAGAATCAAAAATAATAAGTATTTTTGCGCTCAACAAAAAGATTTAAAATTTAGGATATGAATTTGATATATTATTTTGGCAAAGGGGTTTCCCGTTTTTTATTTGGTAAAACAGTTATAGTTTTTTTTGTAGCATTGCCGCTTTTGAGTTTGGCTCAAGACGATTTGACAAAAACGGTGCAAGTCACCAAAGCATACGACCCGATAATTTCGGACGCTGAAAAGATTGAATTTCCCGCTTCGTTTAATGATTCTTTGTTAAATATCAAAGGTAAATATCAATATTCCATAACTCCGCAAAACATAATGTCGCAAATTACATTGCGTCCGATGCCGGCGGCTAAAATCAGTGAAAACGAGTATAAAGACCCTAAATGGTTGTATGCTAAGCTGGGAGCCGGTTATCCCGTACAGTTTTTGGGCGACCTGTATATCCACAATCTAAACCCCGCCGACCTTTCTTATGGATTATTTTATAATCATCGTTCGATATGGACTTCAATAGACAATCCCAATGGCAAAAACATTCCGATAGATGAAATGAATCATCAGGCGGGCGTCTTTTTCAGGAAAAGTTGGGAGAAAGTTTCGTTCAATATCGACGGGGGAGTCAACGGGCATAACGTGCTGTTTTACGGATACAATACGACCACAGCCAAAAGAGCTGCCCTTGTTCCCAACAAAGACAGTATCGCGCAGGCATATACGTCTATTTATGTTAATGCAGGGATAAATTCGCAGGATACAAAAGAAACTAAATTGAACTATCATCTTAATTTGCTGTTCGATATCTTTGGCGATAACGGCAAAAACAAGTTTAACAAAGGACGAATTTTTTCGATGAACGAAAACAAATTCGGAGCCGATATCGAACTTGGATATGCTTTTGGAGAAGAAAAAAAACACAGTATTTCGTTGAAAGCCGACGGAAACATGTATCTGAGCAATCTCGACTATAACACCGTCTATAACAATTATTTCGCCAATCCTTTACTGATATACAACAGTGTGTTTACCGATTTATACGGGATATACGGCACAGGTAAAAATATTTCGAATACGAGATATATTTTCAACATAACTCCGTCATATTCTTTCTCATGGGAAAAAATTGATGTTGATTTGGGTGTGAAATACACCGGTTACAAGAGAGATTTTAACATGAAAAACAGAATTTATCCCGTAGCTAATGTCCGGTTTAAACTTATTGACGAATTTGTTCCTTATGTTGGCGTCAATGGCGAAACGAAAATGAATGATTACAAGTCGATTGCTACGGAAAATCCGTTTATTGCTCCGGGAATGAATATGACAATGAAAGCAACTAACTGTATCTATGCCATTTCGTCAGGCATACGAGGAAATATCGAAAATATAATCGCATACAACATTTACGGAAGATACTCATCGTTAAACGATTTCTACTTTTTTGTTAATTCCTCACAAACTTTGCCGACTTCGGCTGCCGGCGAGTTCGTCGCTTTGCGAAACAATTTTGATGTGGTTTACGACGATGTGCAGCAACTGAAAGTTGGCGCCGATTTGAAAATTTCCGCAGGACGTATAGAAGCCATGTTGTCAGGCGCTTATTATTCGTACATATTGGACATGTTGAGCGCGGCATTTCATCGTCCAACCGTAGTTGCCGATTTGGATATCGACATTAAGGCGACAAAAACTTTGGTTTTCAACATCAATGTGCATGCAAATTCAAAAACGCCATATACTTACAATGTTGCGCATAGCGAGATTTATTACAACGACGCATTTATAAATCTTGGCATAGGAGCAGAATATCTGTTTACTCGAAGTTTTTCGATATTCCTTAATGCCAATAATTTATTGGGCAACAGGAACGAAATATGGCACGGTTACAAATTGCCCGGATTAGGTGTGTTGGGAGGTATAACATTCAAATTTTAAACGGTTTAAATTTTATTCTATGAATAGCTGCACCATTGCCGTTTTATTAAAAGAATTGATAATGGAATATAACAGGGTGTCCTTGCCTTGTTTAGGCAGTTTTTTATCGGAATATTCGCCGGCTGTCATATCGGAGGGAACAATTTATCCGCCTTCGAAAGCGGTTGTTTTTCATCAAAACGAAATTTGGAACGATGAAAAATTGGAAAACCATATCGCTCTGATTAACAACATATCGATTGGTGTGGCAAAGGAGGAACTCGCCTTTTGGATTGACAATATCTGCGTGTTGCTTGCTACGGGCGAGGAAGTTTTGTTACCGGGATTAGGACGATTGTATGTGTCGAAACAGGCACAATTGATGTTCGAGCAGGAATCGGACAATCTTTTACTCGAATCGTTCGGGCTTGAACCTGTTGATATTCAAATAAACGGATTAACCGAAAATGAATTGGACGAACTTGTCGACGTTCGCGATAAAGAGAAAGAGAAAGAAAATCACAAATCCGGAGTTAAGGGACTGATTGTCGGCATTTTAATAATAACGACATTTGCCGTCGCCGCCATATTGGCTATATTCGGATATATACTTACCGACAATAAATCGACGCTTCCGCCTTCCGAAATACCGGCAAAAAGTCCTGCTACCGAACTGAATTACGAAGAATATTTTGTCCCAAAATATGGAATTGTACTCTCGTCGTTCGATAAAATGAGCGATGCAAGAGATTTTTCTAAAAACATAGCCGGAACTTCCATCCATTGCATAGACAGCGAAACGCCTTATCATGTGATTTTTAGCTATCCGACACGTGAAAGTTCGGACAAAGCTATCGACAATCTGAAAAGAATCTATTCGGGAGCATATATAATTGAGCTATCGACAAATAAATCTCAATAAAGCCCATATAAATAGGATTCCCGCCCTCAAATTTGCATGGATTTTATTGCAATTTGTTGGAATTATCCATGTGTCGTACAGGTATTTGTAATCGACCTTATACTTTTGCTACTGCGACATTTGCATCGTCCACGTTGAACTTGTTTACATCAAGATTCTCATTCTCTCCGAGTCCAAGCCAATTACGAAACTCTCCGGTTTTCGGATTGTTAGGAAACATTGCAAACGTTTCTTTGATATCTTCGTATCCCCATACGCCGCCACAATTTTCGGGGGGACAAGCTCCTTTGCCATCTATACAAGACGCTTTTTTCCTGCTTTCGTTAATTATTTTCTCCAGAATAATTTTATGAACCCAGTCATCTCCAAGGTCATAAATATAGATGAACCTTTTACCTTCTTTGACAAAAATATCTTTCAATTTTTTGCTTCCCGAATCAATAACAGGAACTTCCCATTCGTCTTCATCTGTTGGAACGCCAATGATTTCGGCAGAATCGTTCTCTTTCTCCGAAAATTGGTAGATATGACAGTTGTTCCAACCAAACGCAGCCTGAATCACCAAATGAAACTTGTGGAACGTGAACGTGTTAGGCACTAAGACTCTTCGCCATACCGGCGGTTTTGTAATGTCTTCGATCTGAATTTTAAATTGTAATGTCATGATATTTATAATTTTAATACGAAATATAGAACCTAATAATCTTATCCAAACAAATTTAATTACTCCAATTGTTAAAGCTTGTCGGGGTGAAAGGGCTCGAACCTTCGACCTCTACGTCCCGAACGTAGCGCGCTAGCCAACTGCGCCACACCCCGATAGAACTTTTTATTAATTCAATGCCGCCAAGGCTATCGAATTGAGTTTCGTTTCTGTAGTATCGCCTCTTGAAGAAAGAACACACGGAACTTTCGCTCCCACAACCATTGCTGCAAGTTGAGAGTTTGTGAATTTTCCTACTGTTTTATAAAACACATTTCCTGCTTCAATGTTCGGGAACAACAGGCAATCGGCGTCTGCCGCTACAGGTCCCGAAACTTTTTTGATTTCCTTCGCTTCTTCGTCTATGGCTACATCCACTGCCAATGGACCATCGACGTATGCGCCTGCTATTTGACCTCGGTCTGCCATTTTCGAAAGAATTGCCGCATCGACACATGCCTGCATGCCGGGTGACATCTGTTCCGTAGCTGCGATAACCGCAACTTTCGGCTTTTCGATACCCAACGACTTTGCCGCTTTTATCAGATATCCGCACATTGCTGTTTTCTGCTTCAAATCAGGCGCTGGTATGACTGCAATATCGCTGAAAAGCAGCAGTTTGTGGTATGCCGACGATTTCATCAGCGTAATGTGACTGAGTATGGCTTTCGGCGGCAACAAACCGACGTCTTTATTGAGGATAGCCCTCATATACTTGTCGGTGCTGCACAATCCTTTCATCAAAATATCGCCTCCGCCTTTGCTAACATATTCTACCGCTGTCAACGTCGCTTTGTTTTCGTCAACTTCCTGTATTATATGGAATTTATTGTAATCTATTCCGAGTGTTTCGCATACATGTTTAATGGTTTTCGCGTCTCCAACCAGAGTCGCATCCACAATGCCGGCGTCTATAGCCAGACTTACAGCGCCAATTGTATGAGAATCATTCGCATACGCTGCCACTAAACGTTTTTTCGGTTTAGTTTTGATGTGTTCAAAAATTTCGTCAAAAGATGTTATCATTTCAGCTTACCTTTTATTTACTATATTAACTGTATCCGTCGCGATTACTAACTCTTCGTCAGTTTCCGCAAGCACTAACTTTATTTTCGATTCGGGAATGCTAATTACCTTATCTGTACGGAGATGGTCGTTCACCGACTTATCTATTTCCGCTCCCAAAAAGGTAAGGTATTCCGATATTCCAAGTCGCACATTCCAATCGTTTTCACCTATTCCGCCCGTATAAACGACCATATCCAGCCCGTTCATTGCAACGGCATAAGCTCCAATATATTTTGCTATCTTGTAGATAAATATGTCGATAGCTAATTTCGCTCTCTGATTGCCTTCTTTTTCGCATTGTTTCCATAAATCGCGCATATCCGACGAAACGCCTGATATTCCGAAAAGTCCACAATCTTTATTAAGAAAACTGTTAACTTCGGCTGCAGACAAGTTCTTGGTTTCCTGCAAATAAGTGACAATGCCGGCATCGATGTCCCCGCAACGGGTTCCCATCACCGAACCTTCTAACGGGGTGAAACCCATCGAAGTATCTATCGATTTTCCATTCTTTATTGCGGCAACCGATACGCCGTTACCCATGTGGCAGGTTACGATTTTAGAATTATTGATATCTAAACCTGCTAATTTACAAGCTTTTTCGGCTACGAATTTATGGCTTGTCCCATGAAAACCGTACCGGCGTATTTTGTATTCCTGATAATATTCGTATGGAACACCGTATAAATAAGCCTTTTCGGGTATTGTCTGATGAAAAGAAGTGTCGAAAACAGCGACCTGAGGCGTGTTCGGCAGGAGTTTCTCCATCGAAACGATGCCCTTCAGATTCGCAGGATTGTGTAAGGGCGCTAAACCTGAGCATTTTTCGATATTAATCTTCGTTTGTTCGTCAACGAGAACGCTTCCGCGAAAATATTCGCCTCCATGTCCAACGCGATGACCGACCGCATTTATTTGATGTATATCTGCAATCACTCCATGTTGCGCATCTGTTAAAGCGTCTAATATTGCGTTAATTCCGTCCACATGGTCGGGAAATGCACGATTTAACTGAAAACCGTCCTTCCCGGCGGGTTTATGAGCCAAGATTCCTTCGGGAAGCCCGACCCTTTCGACTATCCCCTTTGCAAGTACGTCTTTGTTATCGCCTGATATACTTAACAATTGATACTTTATCGAAGAACTACCACAATTTAAAACTAAAACATTCATAGCACAAAAAGACATCCGTCTTTACAATATTTATTAATCAATTCAGAGGTCAAAAGTATAAAAAAAAACGTTAACTCCAACGATTTTTTTTAAACATTTTATGTTATTACTGAAAATCAATTTAATATAATGGCAAGGAAATGTCGAGGAAACGCAATTCCGGACGTTTAAACATGTATTTGTTTTGTGTTTTTCGTGTTTTTTATCGAAAAAATGAAAAAAGGAAGGCTTTTACGA
>JAIRLF010000112.1 GCA_031259655.1 Prevotellaceae bacterium | reverse complement strand
CGGTCACCGATAGAGAAAACCGTAAAATATCTCTCCAAAAAGTGAACTCAGGCAAGAATGATGACTACTGTTTGAAAATATCAAGCGAAACGAAAAAGAAGAAAGAATGTGCAATGAACAATCGTTTCCGTGAAGGCTTTGAGACCGGATTAAAGAATATTGCCCTTTCTTTGTCAAAAAAAGGAGGTATAAAACAGGAAGATAAAGTTCACGAACGTATTGGACGGTTAAAACAGAAATACCCCTCAATACAGAAACATTTTGACATCCGTTGCGATGTGGATACGATAACAAAAAAATCAAAATCAAAAAAAACAACGACAACTAAAGAACAACGAATCATAACTTCCATGCGTTGGACACTCAAAGAAGATGTCGAAATCAACTCCCGTTCAGGTATTTATTTTCTGAGAACATCTTTAGTCGAGAGCGAAAAAATTCTCTGGGAATCATACAACACCATCCGTGAAATTGAATACTCTAACCGGGTTTTAATAACTTTTAGTTCTTAACTCTAACTCTAAAAAACCCTTGCTTCGATTCTGTCAGACAGAGTGAGAAGCAAGGGAACTAAAATAAAAAAACAAAAAAAGTACCCTATTTTATTTATTTATTCATCTTTTTCTTCGGCTTCGTAAGCTTTCAGGAGTTTTTCCTGAACATCTGCCGGCACTTGTTGATAGTCGGCAAATTTCATTGTAAACGTAGCGCTTCCCGAAGTCAGCGAGCTCAGCGAGGTCGAATACTTGTACATTTCAGCCAGAGGCACGCGGGCTTTGATAACTTCGAATCCGCCATCGCTTTCCATACCTTCGATAATAGCCCGTCGGTTTTGCATGTCGCTCATAACGTCGCCCATATATTCCGACGGCACATAAATATTCACATTATAAATAGGTTCCATAATTTTGGGACCCGCCTTTTTGAAGGCATCTTTAAAGGCATTGCGACCCGCAAGTCTGAACGATAATTCGTTAGAATCGACAGGGTGCATTTTTCCATCATAGACGATTACACGGATATCGCGGGCGTAGGAACCGGTAAGAGGACCTTCTTCCATTTTTTCCATTATACCTTTTAATATAGCCGGCATAAATCGGGCGTCGATAGAACCGCCGACGATGCTGTTATAGTAGATAAGTTTCCCGCCCCAGTCCAGATTTATTTCTTCTTTTCCACGGAGGCTGAATTTAAATTCTTTGCCTTCAAATTTCAGCAAAGCAGTATCGGGAGCGCCTTCGATATGCGGTTCGATGACGATGTGCACTTCGCCGAATTGTCCGGCTCCGCCCGATTGTTTTTTATGGCGGTAGTCGGCGAGGGCGGTTTTTGTGATTGTTTCCCTGTAAGGGATTTTCGGAGCAAACAAATCTATATCGATTTTGTGGTTATTAAGGAGTTCCCATTTCAGAATATTGATATGGTGTTCGCCCTGTCCGCTAAGTATTGTTTGTTTCAATTCTTTGGAATATTCGACGATTAAGGTCGGGTCTTCCTGATGTGCACGATGCAGAAGTTCGCTAAGTTTTTCGTCTTCGCTTTCGTTTTTAGCCTTGACTGCCGTGCGGAATTTCGGGTCGGGAAATTTGATTGGGACAAATTTCCAGTCGCTTCCGGCGTTCAGGGTATGATTTGTCTTCGTGTTTTTCAGTTTGACGGTACAACCCAAATCGCCTGCGACCATTTCCGTCACCTTCTCCCGTTTTTTGCCGGCAGTAGCAAACAGACTCGACAAGCGTTCTTTTGTGTCGTTGTTAGCATTGAGCATGTCCATGCCTTCTTTGATGACGCCCGAAACGACACGGAAATAGCTTAGTTCGCCAATATGTTGTTCGACAGATGTTTTATACACAAATATGGATGCCGGACCGTTTGCGTCGCAGGGGACTTCCTCGCCTGTTTCCGTGACAAACACATTGCCGTTGTTGGGATAAGGAGCTACATTTGTGATAAAATCCATCAACCGTTTTGTTCCGATATCTTTTTTTGCAGAGAGACAGAACACGGGGAATGCGCTTCTTGTCTTGATTCCCAGCGATAAGCCTTTCAGTATTTCGTCTTCGGAAAGTTCGCCTTTGTCGAAAAATATTTCCATCAGCGATTCGTCGTGTTCGGCGGCAGATTCGACAAGGGCGTTGTGATATTCGGCGGCTCTTTCGGCTTCGGCGGCAGGAATGTCGTTTTCTGTTCTTGTGCCGTTATCGTCGGAGAAAGTGTAGTACTTCATTTTCAACACATCGACAAAACCGTTGAACCCGTTGCCCACCGACAGGGGATACTGTATTACAACGCTACGGTTTCCGAACGATTGTTTCAACGATTCGACCGTTGCTTCCCAGTTAGCTTTTTCGTGGTCTAACTGATTGACCGCAATGATGACCGGTTTTTGGTTTCGTTCAGCCCACCGGCTTAAGGTGCGGGTTCCGATTTCCACTCCCGATTGCGCGTTAATGCTTAAAACACAAGTGTCGGCGACTTTCATGGCGGAGATAACTCCATTGACAAAGTCGTCGGCGCCCGGAGTGTCGATTATGTTCAACTTGTGCGCGTTATACTCAGTATACAAAGGTGTTGAGTATATCGACCGTTTATACAGTTGTTCCACTTCGGTATAGTCGGAAATTGTGTTTTTAGCATCCACGTTTCCTCGCCGGTCTATCACTTTTCCTTCGAACATCATGGCTTCCGCCAAAGTTGTTTTGCCCGAACCGGCGCTACCAAGTAGAACAATGTTTTTAATCTGATTCGTCGTATACGTTTTCATATTTATTAAAAGTTAAAAATTACATTATACATTATTAAATTAATTTATACATTTAAGGATATTTTTAAGCCCTCAAAATTATAAAAAAAATCAAACGACCAAATGTTTTTTTCATTTATCGATGATTTTATTTTGTGTCGCGGTTAGCGATATGACGAGTAATATCATGATTTACAAATTGATTTGCGGTTCTAATTGCGCCGGTTTTTTTTAAAATATTTTTTTTGAAAAACGGCTTTTTTGTGAAAAAATGCAGGGTTGAGAGATGAAAAAATGCAAATTTCGGGGAAAAATGAGCGACGGCATGAGCTGTTTTTGCTGCGAAAAACGAAAAATAGTCGCCCGTATCCCCAAGCCCGAAGCAATCCAGAATTGAACAGAATGGCTTATTCTGACGAAAGGGCGAGGGACTTATTGATGAAGTCTCTCCGCTTTATTGGGTAAAATCATGCAGATATGTGGAAATTGCGCCAAACAAAAAGGAGGGAATAAAAGTGTGATTTTTAATTAAATCCCGATTTTTGTTTCAACATATTTCTAAATTTCATTATTTTTGCGGAAAAATAGAAATATAATATGAAGTATTTGGAATTTAGAAAACAGTTTATTGACTTGGGATGTTTTTCGGCGCATCAAGTGTATGCTGTTGAACCTGCTTTTGACCGTAATAATCTGACCCGCTGGCAAAAACAGCAGTTGATTGTCAAGTTGCGACAAGGTTTTTATGCTTTTCGCGAATGTATCGTTAAGCCCAATTTTGCCATGTATTTGTCGAATTTTATATACAAACCATCGTATATCAGCCTTCATTCCGCCCTCGCTTTTTACGGAATGATTCCCGAAGCCGTTACGCAGATTATCGCTGTTTCGTCACTCAAAACTGCTGAATTTGAAAACGATTTCGCATTGTTTATTTATAAAAAAATCAAACCGGAACTGATGTTCGGATATCTGCAAAAACCTTTCGGCGAACGAGTTATTCGTTTAGCAACTCCCGAAAAAGCATTGCTCGATTTGCTCTATCTTTATCCTTTCTACAATACGGAAGAAGAAATTGAAAATCTTCGACTTGACGATGATTTTATTCGTGACGAACTGAATGTTACCACTCTAATAAACAACGCCGAACGTTTCAATAACAAAGCATTGATACAAAGAGTTAAACTGTTAAAAAAAATTTATAATATATAATATATGATTAATTTGGAACAAATTAAATCTTATTTCCCAATTGAAGTGCGTGACAATCCTGTTCTTAAGAAATATATGTTGAAAGAATATGTTCAACTGCTGATACTTGAATTTTTGTCCACTTCTATCTACGTGAAAAATACAGTTTTTATTGGCGGTACTAATCTGCGTTTAGTCAAGGGAATTGACCGGTTTTCCGAGGATTTGGATTTTGATTGTAAAAATCTTTCAGAAGAAGAATTTTTGAAAATGACAGATGAAGTATTGCTCTTTCTGCAGCGTTCGGGTTTTAAAGCGGAAATTCGCGATAAAAAAAACGACAAACTGAAAGCCTTTCGTCGAAATATTTATTTCCCCGAATTACTGTTTGATATGAAACTTTCGAATTATAGAGAAGAACGTTTTCTTATCAA
Source organism: Prevotellaceae bacterium (assembly GCA_031259655.1). Lineage (GTDB taxonomy): Bacteria > Bacteroidota > Bacteroidia > Bacteroidales > UBA932 > JAIRLF01. The sequence continues at coordinate 291 of JAIRLF010000112.1, read as the reverse complement.
AGTAGAAACTCAAAATCAAGGCTTTGACTATAAACCATGTGTAGTAAACATTAAAAGAGCAGGATTTTTCTTTCCATTTCCTGTGCCACCTGACGCAGTGTTGTGTGCTATGAAAATTTCGGCATTGCTTTCTCGTCGAAAGGGACGGGATTTTTACGATGTAATGTTTCTTTTGTCTCAAACAGAGCCTGATTATCAATATCTCGGACAAAAATGCGACCTGAATGATATAGATAATTTGAAAAATGCATTGTGCAAAGTTTGCGATGAAACTAATCTGAAACTCAAATC
>JAIRLF010000148.1 GCA_031259655.1 Prevotellaceae bacterium | reverse complement strand
AGCCACTTTTAGTTCTTAACTTTTAGTTTTTAGTTCTCAAGCGTTTTCCTCGAAATCGAGTAATTGATACTCATGCAAGATATTATACCATTCAATCATTTTCTTTACATGATGAGGGTATACTCTTTCCTTATCGCATTCGGGGACTGCCTCCTCGAAAAAAGCAATAAGTTCCTCGGGAGGCGATTTATGCGATATTGCTTTTTCTCCGTTGGTTTTTGCTTTGATTTTCAGGAAAATCTCTTTCAGGAGCAAATCTTCGTCGCTGTTGCTATACACAGTAACTTCCGCCAACGAACTTATTTTTGCCGATGCAGGGATACAAGTCCGTTTCCCGTCTTTAATACTTTCTACAACAATCCCATGGCGAGCTTGGGAAAGATATTTATACAAACCCGGCTGTCCGGAGATTGATACGATTTTTTGCAAATCAGTCATTATTTTACAAGTTGTTTAATATTGATTTCCTTATATTTTTTATTTCTCCTTTGATACTCAAATCCAATTGTTTGCCGTCGACGTTCAGTATAAAGCCACCGATTATCTCAGGGTCTATATTTATCGACATTTCGACAACGGAATTGTCGTTATATTCTTTCAAAACATGATGTTTGATGCTTTCGATAAGTTCGTTATCAGGCTCGACCGCAGTTATCAAATCCACGTACACAATGTTTTTCGCTTTACGGTAAACCGACAAATATGCCGATGCGATGTACAGCAGCAAATCGTGTTTTTCCTTTTTGAAAATAAATTCGTAAAAATGTTTCGAGCATTTTGTCACATTGCCGCCCGAAGCCGTTTCCAGTGCTTGTATCTTGGTTTCGAGCGTAAGAACAGGATTTTGCAGAAATTTTTTCAGTTCGGGAACAGACAAAAATCCATACGACAAATATTTCATTTCGTCATAGACTTTGTTTTCTTCGTTGTTATCCAACGCATAAGCGTATAAAGCCCGTGCATATCGCGACGACAGAGTGCCGATAGTTGCCATGTTCATAACTCGAAAGATTTAATTTTCAACTGTTTTACCCATTCTGTTTATCAGTTTTCTTGCAAGAATTTTCTGTTCTTCAGCGTCTTCCATTTTTTTCTTGAGGATGATTTCCGCGACATCCACCGAAAGATTTGCTACTTTCCGGTCTATTTCCTTCATTGCTTCACCTCTTTGTTTTTCGATGAATTTGTGAGCTTCGTCAATAATTTTTTCCGCTTCGGCGCGTGCCTGTTCTTTTGCTTCGCCGATAATAGAATCCTTTATTCGTTTGCCTTCCTGCAAAATCTTAATCTGTTCTTCTCTTGCCTGAATGATAAGTTCCTGACTTTGACGTTGAAATTCGTCCAATTGCTCTTTAGCTTTTTGAGCGGATATCAAAGCGTCTTCGATGTGTTTATTTCTTTCGTTGATACCTTTCAAAATGCCGGGCCATGCATATTTTCGCAATATGACAAACAGTATCACGAACGAGAGCATCATCCAAAACAGTAATCCTACATCCGGTTTAAAAAGATCCATATCCTTGCCAGTTAACCCGTTATTATTATAGTACCAGCGCCAAAATACACACTAATATTGCAAAAAAGGTCGCGCCTTCTATCAAGGCAGCAGCAAGTATCATGCTCGACCTTATGTCGTTAGTTTTTTCGGGCTGCCGCGCCATGGCTTCCAGCGCCGAACTGCCTATTTTCCCGATACCTATTGCCGCTCCGACAATTGCTATTCCCGCTCCAATGGTTGCGCCTACATTAGCGAGTCCTGTTACCTGCAAAAGAATTAATCCTAAAATCATTTTTCTAAATTTTTTAATTATAAATAATCATCATTTCGGAACAAAGTTCCTCGATATTTCCAGTATGTTATCAATATAAACCCGAACAGCATCCCGCCGACATGTGCAAAATGGGCTACTCCCGACGTCGTTTGAGTTATTCCGAAAAACAGTTCCAACACTCCGTATATTATCACTAACCAAATGGCTTTCAAACGTACAGGAGGTATTATAAGTTGCAAAACCGTATTCGGAAACATCATCCCGAAGGCGAGCAAAACTCCGAACACCGCGCCCGATGCACCCAACATGGGAGTTCCGTATATTTGCGGTATTTTGAAAGAATATTCGGATATGTCCAGATTTTTTATTCTCAGATATTCGATTAATAAATGCAAAACAGCTGCGCCCAAACCTGTTACAAGGTAGTAGAGCAGGAACTTTTTCCCGCCCCAAACTCTCTCTATCATATTACCAAACAGCCACAAAGCATACATATTAAAGAACAAATGCATCAAATCGGCGTGCATGAACATGTGCGTGAGTAATTGGAAAAATTTGAAGAAAGGAGACGCCGGATAAAAGAGCGAAAAAGTTTCGAGCATGAAATTATCAAACAGATAGCGTGCAAGAAACATCAATCCGTTTATTATTAACAGATTTTTTACCACCGGAGGTACTTGTGACCCTGTATTACCGAACATATTCACTCGTCTATTTGCTCTTCCGATTCGGACATGTTATGGAATACGTTCTGAACATCGTCGTCGTCGTGAAATTTCTCTATAAGTTTATTTAATTCAACAGTTTGTTCCGACGCGAGGATTTTTAATTCTCCCGTAGGAATTCTGTCGAAGCTTGCCTTTTTTATCTCAAAATCATTGTCTTCCAAATATTTTTGGATACTGCCGAACGATTCGAACGTTCCATATATTGTTATTCCGTTTTCGTCCGCGAACAATTCTTCGGCGCCGCAGTCAATGAGTTCAAGTTCAAGTTCCTCGACGTCCACGCCTTCTTTGGCGGCGACCTCGAACACACATTTGTGGTCGAACATAAATTCGACACTTCCGGATGTACCCAACGAACCGCCGTACTTATTGAAATAGCTGCGTATATTGGCTACGGTTCGTGTCGGATTATCTGTTGCAGTTTCGATTATAAACGCTACTCCATAAGGTCCATAGCCTTCGTAAACTACTTCTTTGTAATCGGACTGGTCTTTTTCGACAGCTTTTTTTATAGCTCTTTCGATATTTTCCTTAGGCATATTTTCGGCTTTAGCATTCTGAATAATAGCCCTAAGACTCGGATTTGTCGCGGGGTCGGCGCCCGATTTTGCCGCTATGGTAATCTGTTTACCAAGTTTGGTAAACACTCGCGCCATGTTTCCCCAACGTTTCAGTTTGGTTGCTTTACGATATTCAAATGCCCGTCCCATAAATACTTATTAATCGATATATTCTTTTATAATCCATAATAAACGAGGTGCAAAAGTATAAAATAAATA
>JAIRLF010000086.1 GCA_031259655.1 Prevotellaceae bacterium | reverse complement strand
TTCAGGCGGTTATTTTCGTCGAAAGCATAAGCAAGATGCGCCGAAGGGAACAAATCGAACTTGTCCCATACGTGTTGCGCCCAGACTTCGTTATTTTCCAAAGTGCGATGAATAAATTCCCCCCGCAAACCAAGCTGGTAGCCGAATTTGGAATAATTGTTCGACAATATCGAATATAAAGCGTGTATATCTCTGCGAAACACGAATTTGTTATACAGCTCGTCGCGTCGTTCGAAAACGCCCAGCGAAGGATTGTAAAAATCGACCTTATAGTCGCCGTCTTCGGTGTATGTGAAGAAATAATATCCCGCTTCGAACTTGCCGGTTTTGTTTTTCAACGGAAGCGTGTAATCGAGGTTTCCCTGCGCCGTGAAACGATATTCGTATTCCCAAGCCCTGTGTCCCTGAGCTCTGTCTCCATTGGCGTCGAACAGGTCGGTATAGAAAAATTCCATTGCATCATGCTCATAGAAAGCGAAAAACGAACCTTTCAGATTGTGTTCCTGTTCCGAAAAACGATGTTCGAAGCCGAGGTCGCCCCTGAGCGTCAAATCGTTCAGCCGGACATAGTCGTGTCCGTCGTAGGAAATGTTTGTTTCGTCGCCCGTGCTGTTCGAGCGGTATGTGTCTTCGTAGTGCAGGTATCCTCCCCTGTTGCGTATTCTGTAGCGTGATTCCAAAGCTGTCGACCAGGTCGTTTTATCTCTGTACCATTCGAGTCCGCTTCGGAGAGCGTACAAATCCACAAAACTCTTCCGTTCGCCGGTTGCGTGCGTAGTCGTCAATGTGTCATCGACATTGATGTGTTTCAACTGGTCAAAATCGCTGACCAGATATCTGCGCGAAGCCTCTCCTGATGTTTGCCAGCGGATTTTGCTGTTTTTATACGATGTCAGGAAGTCGATATTTCGCGATTCGACCGTGCTGCCCATTGCGTTAAGCATCCCGCTCCAGCCGTCGGCTGTTTGTTTTTTTGTGTTTACGTTGATAATTCCCGCGATTCCGTCGGCTTCGTTTTTTGCCGAAGGAACGCTGAGGATTTCGATATTTTCTATCTGCCCTGCGGGAATTTGCTCTAAGGCGGCGCTGCCGTCCACTGTTGCCGGTTTACCGTCGATATACACTTTGAAACCCGAACTGCCACGAAATGTGAGTTCTCCGTCGGCGTCCACCCTCATCGAAGGCGTTTGCTCAAGGATATCGATAGCCGTTCCTCCCGCAGCCGAGATATATCCCGCAGCCTCAATCACTTTCCTGTCGAGTTTATAGACCATTTGCCGGCGACGGGCGACGACTTCGACTTCCGACAATTCTACATCCGAAAGCCGGAGCAGAATGTCGGGATGGATAATATTCCTGTTCGTTTCGTCCGGATTGAAATCGAAGCGCTGTGGAGAATATCCTATCGAGGTGACGGAAATAAAACCGGCGACGTCGCGATTCGTTTTAAGTGAAAATATTCCGTCGACGTCGGTCGATACGCCGGTAATCAAAATCGAATCCGGCGAATAAAGCAAAATATTCGCGCCGGCTATTGCTTCTCCGGAAGTTTCGTCCAGCACCCGTCCGGTAATCGTTCGGTTATTTTGCGCCTGCAACCCCATAAATGTTACACACAAAACGCATACTGTCAAAATTCTATTTTTCATATCTATCAGATTTTGTCCGCGAATTACACGAGTTCAAAAGTTCTCAGTTCTCAGTTCCCTGAGTTCCTTCTTTTTAATTCCTGTTTCAGCATTATCAGTTCTCTTGTTGTCTGTCCGGCTATAGCGGAATTTTCTTCGGCTCGCCTCACCAAATAAGGCAGTACGTTCCGGACTTTCCCGTATGGGAGGTATTTTGCAACATTATATCCGGCTTTTGCGGCGTTAAAGCTCAGATTATCACTCATCCCATAGAGTTGAGCTATATAGATGGACGGATAATTGTTCGGCAATCCCTTGTTTTTCATATATTTCATAAGAGCAAGAACGCTTTCTTCGTTATGAGTTCCGCAGAAGACATGTATCCGGTCGCAGTTTTCGACCGATATTCTAAGCGCCTCGTTAAAAGCGTCGTCGGTGTCTTTTTTGCTCGGATAGATTGGCGAAGGATAACCTCCTTCCGCTGCTCTTGCCCGTTCTTTTTCCATATATGCGCCACGCACGTATTTTATACCTATAATTATATTGTGCGTTTTCGACAATTGTATCAGATGTTGCAGATAGTCGAGCCTGTCGTGACGGTACATCTGCAATGTTGCATATACGAGGGCTGTTTCTTTGTTGTATTTCAGCATCATCTCTTCCGTCACATCGTCGATAGCTTTTTGAAACCAGTAATCTTCGGCGTCTATCATTATCGGTTTACCGGCTTTAACCGCTTCCGAACACAGAGCGTCAACGCGTTGCACGAAATTGTCGTACGAGGCTTGTTCTTCGGGGTTCAACGATATGCCGGACGAGACCTTTTTGAGGACGTTATGCGTCGTTAAAGCTGTGGGTTTGAATACGCCGAAGGGAATAGCTTCGTGTTTGCCCGAATTTACGACAGAATGTTTCAATTCCTGAAATGTCTTATCGATTTCCGCTTCTTTTTCAACCGCTTCGATTGAAAAATCAAGAACCGATTTGACGTTCTCTGCAAACATCCTGTCCATTGCCGGAAAACATTCTTCAATTGTTTCTCCTCCAACAAAGTGCCGGTATAAAGTCGGTTTCACCGCCCAGGCTATCGGTAATCGCATTTGTAGAGCCAAATTACTTAAAAAACCTAAGAGGCGAACCAAAAAAGGCGATTTTATCATTGAAAATAAGAAATGCGCGTTTCGAAGTTCTCTGTTGCTCCTGATTTTAAACGCTATTTCAATATTATTCAGGTCTATCATTATTTTATAAGTGTACTGAGTTTGATTCTAAGTTCCTTGCTTCTTAAATTTGTTGCTATTACTTTGCCGTCTTTGTCAAGCAATACGGTGAAAGGTATCCCTTGAACACGATATTTTAATGCTGCTTCGGATTTCCATCCTTTGAGGTCGGACATTTGGGGCCAGGTGATACCGTCGTCTTTTATCCCCTTTAGCCATGCGTCTTTGTTTTCGTCTAACGAGACGCCTACGATTTCGAACCCTTTGTTTTTGTAGTCGTTATACAATGCTACCATACCGGGATTTTCGGCGCGGCAGGGACCACACCATGATGCCCAAAAATCTAAAAGGACATATTTTCCTCTGCCGGCATAATCGGATATTGAGACATCCTCATCGTCCGTATTTTTCATCGTTAAATCGCGAAACGGCTCATCTATTGCTATTTCTTTAACTTTTATCTTTTCGAGTTCTTGCCCGATTAAATTCCCCAACACGCTGTTTTTTACCGACTCGTCAAATTTGTCATAAAAATCCTGTATCAGGTCATTTTCGATGCCTTGCGACATGATTGTCAACAAAAGAAATGCAGATAAAAGCGTACCCGGATTTGCTTCGATGAATTTCGTCGAAATTTGCAGTATTTCTTTTGATAATTCAAGATATTTTGCGTTTACTTCCTGAGACAATTCATCTGTCATAGCCTGTGAATGGGCATACTTTACCAGTTCATCGATTTTCGCTTTAACGGGTTCGAGACTTTCGTTATACGATTTGAACAGATTGTTCAATTTTGTCCCCGTGGCTATATTTTGTTGATTGATGTCTTCGGAAAGAGTAACTTTAATGTTTCCGTTTTCGACAAAAAGTATCGCATAAGGACGATTATCAACACTCAGAACAGCCATGTACGCAGTATCGGCTTTGCCTTTAAATTCAAATGTCTTGCCTTTGACTGTTGTTGAATCCAGCGCTTTCGTATCCGACAATTGCACATACCACAGGTAATCATCCAAATAAATTGTTTTTCCATCCATAGATGCGGATGCAAATTGTCCTGTTATTTTGTACGAAGAAGTGTTGTCACATGCAAAAAACAGCAAAATCATGAACACTATTGATATTAACTTTCTCATTATTAAATATATATTTTAAATAATACTGGTGTAAAGGTAGTCTTTTTTTCTATACTGCAAATAATTTGCGAACGAAGAGCCCAAGCCGCAAAAGGCTTGTTTTTTTTTAACGCAAAGCGCGCAAAGTTTAACGCAAAGAACGCAAGGTTTTTACTTCCTTGTGGTTTAACTGTTCAGACCATTCTCAGTCTTCGAAGTACAACTTCGGATACACCGGATTGCCTCCGTTCCAGCCGCCAAGTGATTTCCAGTATTTTCCGTAATTTTGCGCGCAACGAAAAGGGCTGAATTTTTAAATCGACGTAGTCAAAGCCCTAAATAAAATAGCACAGGGCAACGCCGGCAACGCCGGCGAGGCTTTGTTTTATTGGTCGCAAACAATTGCAATGCTTTTCCCTGATTACAGCGAAAACGTAAAAACAAGCGAATAACAGTCTAAAAGAAATATATTTAACTCATCCACGTTTTA
>JAIRLF010000052.1 GCA_031259655.1 Prevotellaceae bacterium | reverse complement strand
GGGACAAAATCGTTCAGCAAGACGCTGTTTTCCGTCTGTTCTATCGCGATTATCCGGTACTGTTTATCAAGTAGTGCTGTTATAGCGTTTTCCGTCCGTTCAAAATATTCCCATTCCATCGAATCTTCGGCGCCAAGAGCCGTTTTATGGATTTCGGCGGATGGGGGAGTCGAAGATATTCCGCAAAGGATAATTTTCTCGATACAAAATGCGTCGGATGTTCGAAACGCCGACCCGATATTGTGAGCGCTTCGCACATTATCAAGGACAAGCGTTATGCGCGATTTGCCGGCGTCTTTAAATTCCCGTGCGCTTAGACGGTTTAATTCGGCATTAAGCAGTTTCCTGTTTTTCATCCCTTTGTTCTCACTTCACTTTAACGGACATTGTTTTCACCTCAATACCGTCGTCTGTCAATTCACTGTAATTGATAAACACATAACCTTTTCGTGTACTGTCTTTCACCACCGGCAAAATGTTTTTTTCCCATTGTATACAGTGTGTTGATATCGGTTCGAGGACTTCAACCCACTGATTATCCCTGAAAGTGTAAACAAAATATCCTTTCCAGCAACTTGATTCCCAAATCGGCAACAATCCGACTTCGTCGGTTCCATCGTCGTTGATATCACCTTCGTTGACAGGGCTTCCGCCAAGGCATGTGCCGACAATCAGAGGAGAAATCGCTCCCGAAAAACGGATTTTACATTCTTCCGTTTTATTGATGACTTCGAGCCACATATAATCAGTAAGTCCGTCGCCGTCGAAATCGCCTTCTACGGCGTTAGCCGGAATTGCTCCTCCCGACGAGAGTAAACGGTCGGTCTGCAAGTCGCTTTCGGCGCATATTTTCCACACGTTGCCGCATCTGTTGAAGACCAGATAAGCCGCAACAGTTTTTTTGTCACCGCCTTCGACTACCGTTTTGGTGAAATTGAGCCTGACGAGCCCGCCTTTTATTGAATCAATAAATATCGAACCTTCAATTATTTGGGTAAAATCGGGATACGTTTCAAAATATTCGGCTTTACGTTTGATACATTCGTCGACAGTGTATTTGCGCTGATAAAAATGGACAACCGAATCATACAGATTCCGCAAGACATTAATATCTTTATTGTTGTTAGCCTCGTTCCATATTCCGACCAATTCAACGAGCGACGCCTCCGGTTTATTCTCTCCCTTGAGGTCGACCTTTTTGCTGCCGCAACCGCTGCACGCGTTCAAAAGATAAATCGAACAGACGCTTACAAACAATATTTCAAGAAATTTTCTCATGCTATTTTATTTTAATTAATTCGTATCATAAGAACAGAGGCTGTCTTTTACGAACAGCCTCTTTGAAAAAAATCAAAAAATCAGTATTCATCCTCATCATAATCATAATCGTAATAATCGTCGTCGGCAAAATCAAATTCTTCGCCAAATTCTTCATCTTCGTAATCATCGAAGTAATCTTCTACAGATTCTTTTTTCCGGAAATTGGAATATCCAATATCCTCATCTTCTTCGATCTCTTCATAAATCGACCGTTTTGATTTTTTCTCTTTTAAGGGAAATTTCCCCTTTCCATATTCGCCTCCGTGACTATCGTCTCCGAACTTGCGAAATTCTCTGTTAGTTTTCATCTTAAAACTAAAAAAAAATTGTTGTACTTTTTTAAATAATTAATAAAATTTACAAGTGCAATTTTAGTACTATTTTTTGACATTGCCACACTAAATTCGTTTTTTTTTCAAAAAAATAAATGAACCACTCTTGGATAAACAAACAAGAGGCAAGCTAATTTGTTTAAATTTACACATTTATTACCGTCGAAAGGAATAAGGATTATCGCCGTAAAGTCGAAAATTTTTTTTGATGCCGGAGCGTGATTTCAGGCTTTTTCCTCTCCTTTCCGACCGAAATTTTGAGATTTTTTACAAGTTTTTTCAGAAAATTATAAAAGTATTGAAATTTTTTATACTTTTGCATCTTTGAAATTTAAACTTTATATATTATAAACGATTAAGAATTAGATGACAACATTAGAAACATTAAGGACAAAAGCAGGGGTATTTGTTTCAATAGTTATAGGTATTGCTTTGCTTGCATTTATTATCAATGCGGACACTCTCGCTACGGCAAGGGCTATCTTTTCATCAAACGATGATGTGGGCAAAATAGCCGGACATAAAATCAGCAGAGAAGAATTTGAAGGTCTGTTGGAATATAACACCGAACTTTACAAAATCAGTTATGCGATGTATTCTCAGGAAGCTCCTCCCATGAACGAAAGAGTGAACGAAAGTTTGAGGAATAAAACATGGCAAGACCTGATTTCTAAATATGTAAGAGATACGGAATATAAAAAAATAGGACTTGATATTTCGGAAACCGAACTTACGGATTTGACCGTTACGGGAACGAACTTATCTCCGATTATTTCGCAAATATTCACAAATCCCGAAACAGGAGTTGTCGACAGAACTCAACTCCAAAACTTTGTGATGAATATGGACGGAATCGCCAAAATATGGTGGATAGACCTCGAAAAACAAATCATCGACGAACATTTATTCTCCCGATATTCGCAGTTGGATACTAAAAGCAATTACGTCAATTCGTTAGATGTAGAATATGCTTTGGATGGCGAAAAGAACAATATCGAGTTTTCGTATATCCTGAAAGACTATTCTTCCGTCCCCGATTCCCTGATTTCGTACAGAGAATCGGACATCAAAAACTATTACAATACAAACCGGTTAAAGTATAAAACGACAAGGTCGCGGGATATCGAATTTGTGGCTTTCACGGTCAGCCCATCGGCAAGCGATTACGAAAGGGTGATGTACAAGATGGAAGAACTTCAGACAAAGATGGATACCTTGTCGCCTGCAGCGATGTACCGGTTTGTGAGAAGAAATTCCGACGTCGCGCCCGACAGTCTGTATTACAAAAAAGGCGAACTCCCCGCCGTGTTGGATTCTGTAGTTTTCAACAGGAACGCCGGCGTCGTACTGCCTTATTATCAGGAGGGCGACACGTATAATTTGACCGGAATAGTGGGCTTTCGGAATATGCCCGACTCCGTCAAAGCCGACCATATACTGTTCAGTCCCGAAAATGCCGCGAAAGTCGACAGCGTATTCGACCTCCTTAAACGTGGCGCAAGTTTCGCCGACCTTGCCAAAGAATTTGGAACCGACGGAACGGCAGCTAACGGCGGAGATTTGGGATGGTTCGATTTCAAAAGCATGGTGCGTCCTTTCAGCGATTCGTGTTTCTTCAAACCTGT
>JAIRLF010000133.1 GCA_031259655.1 Prevotellaceae bacterium | reverse complement strand
CTGACGAAGAGCGCGACACTCCCGACGAAGAACGCGACACTGCGCTCGAACGGCTTGAGACTCTGGAGGCAAACGAACTGCCGCCGGACGAACGTATGCCGGAACTTCTCATACCTCTGCCTGCCGCATAAGTGTAGTTGCGGTTATGATGATGCCAATGGTCGTGATATCCGCCGTACCAGCCGCCGTAATATCCGCCATACCAGCCGCCCCAGCCGCCGTAATACCAGCTGTCGTAATAGTAGGGATAGCCCCAACCCCAGCCCCATGGACGATACCATGGACTGTACCAGCCGCCATACCAGCCTGAATGCCAGCCCCAGCCGCCGTAATAAGGATAATCCCAGCCATAGTAAGGATAGCTCCAACCATAACCGTAATAGGGATAACCCCAATTGTTGCCCAGATTAATTTCGACGGTATAATGCGGGTCATCGAACATTTTCAGTTTACGTTCGTATGAATCGGCGTCGGCGAGTTCGCCGCTATAGATAACCGTATCGACCTCTCCTTCGATTTTCAGTGTCGAAGGGCTTGATAAATAGACCTTATCCGCGTCTAAATGAATTGTTTTTTCGGCGACTGTCTTTTGTGTTTGCGCTTTCAACTGTTCGGTTTGTTCGTCTATTACGCCTTTTCTCACATTATCTTTGGGGCTGTAATAGATATCGTCCGAACTCGAAGCCATGTACGAAGATGTACCGCATCCTGCAAAGAGGAATAAAACAAGCGGAACAAATATTTTTGCTCTCATAATCATTGTATTTTTAACTGTTTCCATTTTATTTCTTTTTATTATACTAATTTTTATCGTACCTTTGTACCGTTTTTACGTACGTTTTACTGCAAATTTCATGCCAAAACGGACTGAAAACACTGTTTTTAACAAAATTTATTATAGAAAATTATAAAAATTATGGCAAAAGAAGTAACTTCGAGGGCGGAAAATTTCTCACTTTGGTACAATAATCTGGTTATAAAAGCAGGTTTGGCGGAAAATTCGGCTGTGCGCGGATGCATGGTTATCAAGCCTTACGGCTACAGTCTGTGGGAAAACATGCAAACGGCGCTCGACAAAATGTTTAAAGACACGGGGCATGTCAATGCGTATTTTCCCCTGTTTATTCCGAAATCGTTTTTTGCGAAAGAGGCGGAGCATGTCGAAGGTTTCGCGAAAGAATGCGCGGTTGTAACTCATTATCGGCTTCGTAACACCGCCGACGGTAAAGACCTCGAAATAGACCCCGATGCGAAATTGGAGGAAGAACTGATTGTCCGTCCGACTTCCGAGACAATTATCTGGAACACATACAAAAACTGGATACAGTCGTATCGCGACCTGCCTGTGCTGTGCAATCAGTGGGCAAATGTTGTGCGATGGGAAATGAGGACGCGACTGTTTTTGCGGACTGCCGAATTTCTTTGGCAGGAAGGGCATACCGCTCACGCTACTCGCGATGAAGCTGTTCGGGAAGCGGTTAAAATACTTGGCGTGTACGAAGATTTTGCGAAAAATTGGCTGGCAATCCCCGTAATCACAGGGATAAAAACCGAAAGCGAACGTTTCGCCGGAGCGGTCGATACTTACTGTATCGAAGCGATGATGCAGGACGGCAAAGCTTTACAGGCAGGAACCTCGCATTTTCTCGGACAAAACTTTGCTAAGGCTTTCGACGTCAAATTTGCGTCCAAAGAGGGCGTTTTGGATTATGTGTGGGCAACTTCCTGGGGCGTATCTACCCGAATGATAGGCGCTTTAATCATGGCGCACTCCGACGACAACGGTCTGGTGCTTCCGCCGAAAGTCGCTCCTTTGCAGGTCATCATTATACCTATATTTAAAGGTGAAGAAGAATTGCAGCAAATGAGAACGCATTGCGAGGCGCTCAAAAACAGTCTTCAAAAGGTTGGCGTTTCGGCGAAAGTCGATGACCGAGATAATTTACGGTCGGGATTCAAGTTTGCGGAATACGAATTGCAGGGCGTTCCAGTCAGGCTGGCTGTCGGTCCGCGTGATTTCAAGAACGGCACCGTCGAGGTCGCCCGAAGGGATAATCTCACGAAAGAAGTTGTGCCTCAAGAGAACATAGAACGGCATGTTTTATCTCTGCTCGAGGATATTCAATCGAACATCTACAATAAAGCTCTTAAATTCAGGGACGAACATACTTATATTGTGGATTCGTACGATGAGTTTAAGGAAAGAATCGAAAACGGAGGTTTCTATCTGGCGCATTGGGACGGAACAGCTGAAACCGAAGCGCTTATCAAAGAAGAAACGAAAGCGACCATTCGCTGTATCCCAATCGAAGGCGAGAAGGAAGCGGGTAAATGTATGGTTACCGGAAAACCTTCGAAACAAAGGGTTATATTTGCACGAAATTATTAATCACGTTTTTATATATCCGAATGAGTGAAAAATTATGGAGTAAGGGATTTGACGCCGACGAGCAGGTCGAACTGTTTACCGTGGGACGCGACAGGGAACTCGATTTGAAACTTGCACGATACGATGTTCTGGGTTCTATGGCGCATATACGTATGTTGCAGAGCGTTGGGCTGCTGGAACAGCCGGAGTTAGATATCCTGCTTAAGGAAATGGATGTGATTTTGACGGAGATAGAAACCGGCGATTTCAAAATCGAGGAAGGGGTCGAAGACGTTCATTCTCAAGTGGAGCTTCTGCTTACGCGGAGAATTGGCGAGGCAGGGAAGAAAATCCATTCCGGACGGTCGCGCAACGACCAGGTTCTGGTTGACCTCAAACTGTTTTTCAAACACGAAATCAGGGATATTGCCGGACTCACGAAACAGTTGTTCGATACGCTGATAGAGCTTAGCGAAGCCCACAAAGACGTGCTGATGCCCGGGTATACTCATTTCCAAATCGCTATGCCTTCGTCGTTCGGACTGTGGTTCGGGGCTTACGCCGAATCGCTGACGGACGACGCGCTTCTGCTGGAGGCTGCTTATCGACATGCCGACCAGAACCCTTTGGGCTCGGCGGCGGGATACGGTTCGTCGTTTCCGCTGAACAGGACTATGACGACGGAACTGCTGGAGTTCGAGACCTTACACTTCAATTCTGTCGCCGCGCAGATGTCTCGCGGCAAAACAGAGCGGACGCTGGGGTATGCCATGGCGGCGATAGCGGGTACATTGTCGAAACTTGCCGGCGATATTTGTTTGTATATGAGCCAAAACTTCGGGTTTGTCTCTTTTCCGGACGAGCTTACGACAGGCTCAAGTATCATGCCGCACAAAAAAAATCCGGATATCTTCGAACTGATTCGCGGCAAATGTAACCGACTGCAAGCCCTGCCAAACGAGCTGACTTTGCTGACAAACAATCTGCCTTCGGGCTATCACCGAGATTTCCAGCTGTTGAAAGAGATTGTTTTTCCGGCTATAACCGAACTGAAAAACTGTCTGGCTATGGGCGATTACGCTTTGCGGAATATCAGGATAAACGCTTCAATAATAGACAATCCGCTGTATGATTATCTGTTCACCGTCGAAGATGTGAACCGGAAAGTCCTGTCCGGCGTCCCGTTTCGGGATGCGTACAGGGAAATCGGCAAACAGGTACAGGAAAAAACGTACAAGCCAAACAAAGAAGCGATTCATACTCACGAAGGCAGCATCGGCAATCTCTGTAACGACAGAATTAAGGAAAAAATGGAAGAACGATTGAAATTAACGATGAACGATGAACAATGAACGATGAATATCGATGAACGTCCGGCGTCAGCCAAATCTAAAATCGTAAATCTAAAATCATAAATCTAAAATCTAAAATAAATAAAATAAATAATATATGAAGACATTTTTAATTTCTCTTTTTTGTTTATTATCCTGTTATGTTATTGCACAGGATATAACAATTACGCATGGTCCATATTTGCAGAAAGTAGGCGAACATGAAGCCACAATTGTATGGACTACCGACAACTATGCAGTGTCGTGGGTCGAACTCGCTCCGGCAGGCGACGACAGCTTTTACTCCGAAGAACGTCCGCAATACTATCAGACGAAAGACGGTAATCGCGTAGTGAGTAAGTTGCACACAATCACCATACCGGGACTTGAACGCGGGACGGAATACCGTTACCGGATATTCTCGAAAGCAGTGATGGTCGAACAGTTGACGTACGGTCATGTCGCTTCGTCAAATGTGTTTAAACAGAGCCCGTTACGTTTCACTACTTTAGACGCCGGTAAACCCGAAATCTCGTTCGTTGTACTGAACGATATTCACGGCAGAGTCGGCGACCTGACTGCCTTGAGTAATAAGGTCAAATACGGCGAAACCGATTTGATGATTTTCAACGGCGATATGGCTGATGATATACAGAATGAGCAACAGTTTCTCTCCGCTTTCATGGACGAATCCGTAAAACTGTTTGCCTCCGAAGTCCCTGTGTTTTTTGCCCGCGGTAATCACGAAACACGAGGATTGTTCAGCCGGTATTTTTCCGATTATTTCCCTACAAACAACGGGAAACTGTACTACTCTTTCCGGCACGGACCGGTTCATTTCATTGTGCTGGATTCCGGCGAAGACAAGCCGGATTCCGATATCGAATATTACGGACTGGCGCAATTCGACTCTTACCGCTCCGAAGAACAGGAATGGCTGGAAAGAGAACTGCAAAGCGAATCGTTGCTTAATGCGCCGTACAAGGTGGTTATCATGCATATCCCGCCGGCAGGCGCAAACTGGCACGGCGCCCTCGATGTGCGAAAGAAATTCCTCCCCCTGCTGAACAAAGCCGGTATTACCGTTATGTTCTGCGGAGATACACATCGCTATCTGTATTTTGAACCAAACACAGTATTGCACAATTTCCCCATACTGGTTAACGCTGCCGATACTTCGCTGGAAGTCAAAGTTACCCAAAACGAAATGTCCGTCAAACGAAAAGACGTCGCAGGTAAGGAACTGAACAGTTTTATATATCATCCTGTGAAAAAATAAGGAAAAATGATTGAACGGAATGGAGAATTAAATCGCTGTTTGTCACACAATCGGGTGTGCGACAAAATTCCCTATTCCCTGTAATCAAAATATAGTATCTGAGGCTTTTCGAAAAAAAAATACCTCAGATACGGCGTATCTGAGGCATTCTGAAAAAAAAATGCCTCAGATACGGCGTATCTGAGGCTTCCTGAAAAAAAAATGCCCCGGATACGGCGTATCTGAGGCATTCTGAAAAAAAAATGCTCCGGATACGGCGTATCTGAGGCTTCCTGAAAAAAAAATGCCTCGGTTACTATAGTAACTTTGGCATTCTGAAAAAAAAAGTCTAAGTTACTATAGTAACTTTGGCATTCTGAAAAAAAAACGTCTAAGTTACTATAGTAACTTTGGCATTCTGAAAAAAACGACCCAGTTACTATAGTAACTTTGGCATTCTGAAAAAAAAACGCCTAAGTTACTATAGTATCTGAGGCATTCTGGAAAAAAAATGCTCCGGTGACTATATTTGCCGGTTACAGATAATGCGCCTTCAAAAAAGATTTAGCCCTCAATTAAGATTTATTTTATAATTTTGCGCCAAATTTAAATAGTCTGTATATGATTAAAAAAATGTGTTATAACAGTGTTAAGAGGTCTACAAATTATTTTGTAAAGGCGTATACATTATGTAATCAATCAATATAATTAAAAATATGACATATCAGGGAATCATTGATTTTTATCGCAGAACTGCAAAAGAGCGGGAACAGTGGAATAAACGTAATTTGTTTTACCACAAAATGCTCGAGAGATATTTTTCGTTTATTGTTCCGCAGGGGAAACGAGTGATAGAAATAGGATGCGGTAGCGGTAATTTGCTGAACGCGGTGAAACCGTCGTACGGTCTTGGCATCGATTACGCTCCGGAAGTCGTCGAAATGGCGCAGAAGAAATATCCGCATCTGCATTTCAAAGTGGACGATATTGAATATTTGCAGACGGACGAGACTTTTGATTATGTCATTCTCAGCGATTTGATAGGCAGTTTGTGGGATGCTCAAAAAGCCATTCACAATGTGCGCCGGTTGTGTCATCAGCAAACGCGCGTTGTCATTTCGCAATACAATTTTCTGTGGGAGCCTGTAGTAAAATTGCTCGAATTTATGCATTTGAAACAGAAACTTCCTACATCCAACTGGTTCTCTGTTAAAGATACGGAAGGACTGTTGCAGCTCGAAGAATTTCAAACGATACGAATAGAGAAAAAGATATTGCTTCCTGCCTACATTCCTTTACTGCACAGTCTGTTTAACGGAATTTTGGTAAATCTGCCCGGGATTACTCATCTGGGACTTGTCAGTTTGCACGTTGCGCGTCCGATATGGAACGAAGAGCGTCCCTCGTCGGTCTCCATTGTCGTCCCTGCCCGTAACGAACGGGGAAATATCGAAAATGCTATCAGACGCACTCCTGTTTTCGGTACGCATCAGGAGTTTATTTTTATCGAAGGAAACTCGTCCGACGGTACCCGCGAAGAGATTTTACGAGTACAGACCGCTTATCCCGACAAGGATATCAAAGTGATGAAGCAGACCGGCAAAGGCAAGGGAAACGCTGTGCGCGAAGCTTTTGACGCCGCTACAGGCGAGGTGTTGATGATTCTCGACGCCGACCTGACCATGCCACCGGAAGAGTTACCCAAATTTTATAATGCTCTGTGCAATAACAAAGGGGAGTTTGTAAACGGTTGCCGTTTGGTGTATCCAATGGAAAAAAATGCAATGCGTTTTCTGAATCTCTTGGGAAACAAGTTTTTCGGATGGTTTTTCTCCTATCTTTTGGGACAGCGTCTGAAAGATACTTTGTGCGGCACAAAAGTGCTGTTCAGGAAAGATTACGAAACGATTAAAGCCAATCGTTCCTATTTCGGCGATTTTGACCCGTTTGGCGATTTCGACCTGCTCTTCGGAGCGGCAAAACAAAATCTCAAAATCGTTGAAGTCATCATCCGCTACCGGGAACGCGAATACGGTACGACCCAAATCAGTCGTTTTCGTCATGGACTCCTGTTGCTGAAAATGAGCTTTTTTGCTGCACGGAAGATTAAGTTTACCGAGTTTTTGTCAATGAAAAATAAAACGCTATAATCCGCATGAATATTCTGCACATTACTTCTACCGATTTACGTGGCGCAGGCAATGCTGCCACAGCATTTAACGCATTGCTTAACGCTCGTGGACATCGTTCGAAACTTGTAGTCGTATTCAAAACGAAAAACGACCCCGACATTATCGGATTCATCAGACCAATTCACAGACGCGTTAAATTATTCTTGGATGAAATCATACTGATATTTCACAAGATACAAACTTATGTGAAAGTTGGTAGAACGCATCCCGATTATTATTTCTACAATCTCGACGAGCGAAAATCGAACTTTTCGGCAAAGTCCGTTTTGCGGAAAATAGATTTTAATCCCGACGCCATTTTTGTACATTGGGTCAGCAATTTTGTCAATACTGCCGCAATCAATGAACTGGCGCAACTTACACAAGCCAAAATGTATTGGGCAATGATAGATAATGCTCCAATTACCGGAGGTTGCCATTATCCATGGACATGTAAAGGTTATGTAACCGATTGCAGCGATTGTCCGGCTCTGCTCACAGCGTCGAAAAAATATATCGCCAAACGGAATTTCGAACTGAAAAAAGCGAATTTTCCTGCAGGAATGCAATTGTTAACTATTTCGTCTACCGATAAAATGCGTGCAGAAAGGTGTAATTTTTATCTCAATCATAAAGTTGCCGTAATTTTTCAACCCGTGAACGAGAATATTTTTTACCCTGTTTCAAAGACACAGGCGCGTAAAGATTTAAACTTGCCTCAAGATAAAAAAATCATCTTTTTTGCAGCCACCGATATAAGCGAAAGACGAAAAGGATTTGCCGAACTGCAGGAGGCGTTAAGAATTTTCGAACAGAACATTAAAGAGAATGTGCAGGATTACCTGTTGATTACGGCAGGTAAACGGTTTTCGTCCTTACAAAATAGCCTCTCCTGTTCTATTTCGACGAAATATTTAGGTTATTTGTCGGAACAAGATATGGTAAAAGCCTTTAACGCAGCTACACTGTTTGTTTGTCCGACGCTGGAGGATTCCGGCCCCGGTATTTTGGGACAAGCCATGTTATGCGGCGTCCCGACTGTAGCTTTTGCCACCGGCGCCGCCGTAGATTTGATACAAACCGGACACACCGGATATCTTGCCGAACTTGGTAACAGCGCCGATTTAGCTATTGGAATTGAATTTGTTGTACGACTCAATCCCGACGAACATACCCGAATGTCTGCCGAATGCAGGAAATCGGGAATGTCTGTTTGCTCGTTTGAAGCCGTAGGCGAAAGACTGGAAAATCTGTTATCATCAGTCGATTATACTATAGCTGAAAATAAAGATAAGATATAAACAATAAGATATAGACCGATTATGGACAAATTAAATAAATTAAATGTAGGATGTGGGACTAAATTTCATCCCGATTGGACGAATGTTGATATGGTATCATATTCACCAAAAGTAAAAGTAGTTGATTTAACAAAAGGAATACCTTTCCCTGATAATTCTTTCGATGTGATTTATCATTCGCAGGTTTTGGAACACATACCAAAAGAAAAAGCAGAATATTTTGTCGGAGAATGTTACCGGGTTTTGAAACCCAACGGTATCATGCGTGTTGTTGTTCCTGATTTGGAGAATATTGTAGATGAATACAAGAGATTGTTGAACGAAAACATTGAAAATCCGACCGATTTGTCAAAAGCTAACTACGAGTGGATTATGCTCGAGATGTACGATCAATCGGTTCGACATTACAGTGGAGGACTAATGGCTAAATTTATCAGACAACCAAATCTTATCAATGAACAATATATTGTTGATAGATTGGGATATGTCGGCAGTAATCTTAGAAACAGTAATTTTAAAATAGCCGTATCTTCTGTCCCTATGTTTAAAAAAGCTGTAAGATACGTACTTAATAGAGTAAGAGCAAAATTGGTATTAAGTCATGCGGAAGAAGTCGGAAAGTTCAGATTGGATGGAGAAATTCACATGTGGATGTATGATAAATATTCTTTAGGTCAACTCCTGACAGATTGCGGATTTACAAGTGTTGTGAAGAAAAATCCTTTTGAGAGTGATATTCCAAACTGGGAAAAGTACGAATTGGACGTAAAAAATGGTGTGGTTTACGACCCTGCTTCTTTGTTTATGGAAGCGAGAAAAAAGAATTAGATATCGTCTCCACGAAGATTAATCTACGTGGAGACGCAAGAGACGCAAGAGACGCAAGAGACGCAAAATATTGCGTCTCTACAAAACGTCCTACAAGTTCGTTACGACGATTTTTTCTGTGACGTTATCTGTCTCAAAGCATTTAACATCACATTTGCTTAATGTTGTGATTTCGGACTGAGGTTCAAATGCCGATATTGGGTCGAGTAATGCGATTTCTTCACAATATACGTTTACAATGCGGTCATTGACCGAAACCTTTGCGATATCTCCGAATCCATGCAGTATAAATTTCAAACGGGTAAATTTGGATTTGAAATTGCCTTTAGGAGTATCTAATATCATGCTATTTTCGGATGGATTATATTGTATTTGCCTTTTGTAGAAAATTCCGGATAGATAATCAAAACTTTCTCCATCGTCTTCATAATAGTCGAAAACGTTTCTCCGTTTACCTTTATATAGATGAATATAAAGCGTATTTCCCGGATTCATTCCCGTATGCAGTACTAAATCCTGCATTGGAATAATGCTGCTTTCATTCACATAAACAGGAAGTTTGTGCAACGAAAGAGCTTCGATACATATTGTTTGACCTTCGACAGTCGAATCATCATATAAGTTATATCTGTTACCTTCGGGAAAATAAATCGCTCCATATTTTTGAATACTGTCAAAAGGAGCTACCATGAAAGCGTCTCCAAAATAATATTGGTTCTCAAACCGTTTATCGTAAACAGTATCATCGAAAGCATGTTTTATCGCTAAAGTTCGCATTACGGGCATACCGGTAAGCGATGCTTCATTGAATGTTGAATAGATATATGGCAAAAGTTTATACCGCAAATTGATATAATTGCGAGATATTTCCATAACTTCTTCGCCATATGTCCATGGTTCCGACGATTTGGAGTTTATTTGTTTATGATTACGCATATACGGGATGAATGCTCCGAGCTGCATCCATCGTGCATAAAGATTCGGAGAAGGCTCTCCGAGAAAACCGCCGATATCCATTCCGGTAAAAGCGACTCCCGTGATACCCATACTCATCAACATCCGTACACCCATCAGCATGTTAGCGTCATCAGCAGTATTATCGCCCGTCCACACAGCTGCGTATCGTTGTATTCCGGAAAATGCCGAGCGTGTTAGCATAAACGGACGTGATGTCCGTGATTTGTTGTGTTTTAAATATCCTTCGTAACTTGCACGCGACATCTGTAAACCATATATGTTACGTGCTTTAAGATACGAAGCTTTCTCTCCTCCGAAATGAAATATAATGTTATCCGGCATTGCTTGTCCCCAAGTAGATATTTCGTTCATATCGTTCCATATTCCTTCTACGCCTTTGTCCAAAAGTGTTTTCAGCTTTTCGAACCACCATTCTACAGCATCCGGATTTGTGAAATCGGGAAATTTGCACCATCCGGGCCATACTTGTCCTTCGTAATCCTGCCCGTCGATGTATTTGACGAATATGCCGGCGACGTCGTCGATTGTATCCGCCTTTATTCCGGGGTCTACAATCACAGTTATACGGAAACCCATGTCTTTAAGTTTGCCCGACAGTTCTTCCGGATTACGAAATCTTGTCTTATTCCATGTAAATGGTTTATATTCGTCCATATAATGTATATCCAAAGTTATGCTGTCGCATGGGATTTCTTTTTCGCGCAAAGTGTTTGCGATTCTCAACACTTCGATATCAGGGTAATAGCTGTACCTGTTTTGATGATATCCCAAACTCCAAAGAGGCGGCACAGGCATACGTCCTGTGAGATGTGTATACGCTTGAATAATGTTGCCGACAGTCCGTTGGTATATGAAATAATAGTTAAGATTGCCCCCACGCGCTCCAAACGAAGCAAACCTGTTATTGCTCGCTCCAAAATTGAAGTCGCTCTGATATGTATTATCTAAGAAAATCCCATAACATAGACTGTTATGCAAACCTATATAAAAGGGGAAAGTAGTATAGAGCGGGTCGGATTCGATTCCGTATCCAAAACAGTCGGTGTTCAAGTTGGTATAAGCATGTGAACGTTTATCCAATCCGCCTTTTTTCTCTCCCAATCCGATAAATCGTTCGCCTTTCTGTAGGGTTTTGTATGCTGTCACACGGTTTTCGACCAACGAATTATACAAGCCCGGCTCATCGCTATTGATTGTCTCTCCTTTTGGGGTCTCGAAGGTTACAGCAAAAGGATATTTATTGATAATAACGTTAAAATTATCCGTTCTTATTTCAATAAAATCGTTGTTGTCAAACAATTTATGGAGATTAGCCTGCGGCGTAGCTTCGACGGCATACGAAAAGGGTTCGAATATCCTTTCGAACGATACATCAATTCTTACAATATCCGGAGAATATACTGAAATCTGTACATCGGCATTCTCGCAATGCGCTACGATTCCTGTCTCCGAAACATTACAGGACAATATATTACCTGCTTCTTTTATTCCGTGCATAAACATTGTCGGTTATTTGTGAAAAAACTTGGAATAACTATTCCGTAAAACATTGAAGGCGTAACCATAAAAAAACATTTTTCAGAGCGCAAAGGTAAAAAAATCTTTTCATTACTATTTCGACCGGCAACCAAACCGGAATAAGTTTGATAGCCTCTTTAATTCTTGGTTATTGATTTCTCTTTCATCGAAATTGCGAAATCTCTGTTTTGTTTATACACGACATTATCCGGTTCGAGAATCAAAGCGTGGTCGAAATCGTTTATAGCCTCGTCG
>JAIRLF010000131.1 GCA_031259655.1 Prevotellaceae bacterium | reverse complement strand
GCCGGAAAAATTGCAGCAAACAAATCAATCAAAAGGATTTAGATTATGATGACTTACGAGGAACTAAAACAGCGACAAAATTGGACGCTGGAGCAGAAAATCGACCATGCTGTCGTCGTCGTTTCTTCTTTCATGGACAAGGTAAACGGCAATCTATATGCTTCTGTTAGTGGGGGTAAGGATTCGGGAGTGATGTTTGATATTATCCGGCGGTTTGTCAATAAAGACGTTCCGGCGGTATTCTGTAATACAGGCAACGAATATTCCGAAGTCGTGAAATTTGTACGGAATACGGAAAACCTCACCGTTATTCGTCCAAATATGAATATTCGGCAAATTATTGAAAAATACGGCTTTCCATTGATAAGCAAAGAACAGAGCCGCTATATCAATCAGGCAAAACATACTAAAAGTCAAAAACTTTTGAATACTCGTCTTTATGGTGGAAAGAAGGGAATCGGAAAAATTTCGGAACGGTGGAAATATCTGATACAAGCGCCTTTTGATGTGTCGGAAAAATGTTGTGATTTTCTTAAAAAGAAACCTTTTGAGAAATTCCATAAACAGACAGGTCTGTATCCGGTAATCGGGACAATGGCTGGAGAAAGTCGTCTGCGGCTGCAAAAATGGATGAAACACGGCTGCAATTCGCTTGAAACAAACTTGATAGCAAGTTATCCTCTCTCGATTTGGACGGAAAATGACGTCTGGGCTTATATCCGCAAATTTAATCTACCCTACAGTCCGATTTACGATATGGGTATAAAACGCACAGGATGTGTGTTTTGTGGCTTTGGTTGCTATCTGAAAAACGACCGTCGTTTTTATTTCCTGAAAGAAACGAAACCGAAAATCTATGAGTATTTCATGAGCTTGGAAAACAACGGCGTATCGTACAAAGAGGCTTTGCGGTATTGTGGGATTGATTTTCCGGATAGTATGTACAGGCAATTGACGCTTGGGTTTTAGCGTTGTTTATTTTTCATAATTTTATTGTACTTTTGCGGCGAAAAATGTGTCTGTAATTATGACTGTTCTCAAATGCTGCAATTCCGGATCTTCCTCAATTCGTTTAAGTTCGTCTGCGACAATCTGTTTAACATCCGATTTGATTTGGCTATAATTTGCGTCAATCTGTTCCTGCATCCTGTCTGTATCGTTTTCGTCGCAAAAATCCACGATTTGCGGGATTTTCCTGTACGCTTTTGTTTCGCGGGCGACGGCGGCGTTATCAACCACGATTTCAGCGTGGAAGATTTTTTGTTCGATACGTTCGTCGAAGTTGTCGGATACTGAACCCACGAACATGCCCTGCGTGAGATGTGTGTATTTTGGAAGCCGGAATTTTATCGTACTTTTGCAGCGGATTAATTAAAGAATATGTCGGAACAGGAATTGGATAAAATATTATCGAAAGCAATCGCACACAATGCAGAAACCGAAATCATTGAGTTCAAAGAAGCCAAAGAAAGTTATGATTTCGACAAAATCGGCAAATACTTTTCAGCCTTGAGCAATGAAGCCAATCTGAAAGGTAAACCTTATGCCTGGCTGATTTTTGGAATTGAAGATAAAGAACACCGGATTGTCGGCAGTAATTACAGAAAGGAACGCAGAAAGTTAGACAGCCTGAAAAAGGAAATCGGCGACAAAATCACTAACAATATTTCATTCATCGAAATATACGAGTTGAACAAGCCGGAAGGACGAGTGATTATGTTTCAGATTCCTGCTGCGCCTCAGGGTATTCCCGTTGCTTTTGAGGGATTTTATTACGGTCGTCTCAACGAAAGTCTTACTGCGCTGAATATCGAAAAAATCGAACGAATACGCAATCAGGCGATTGACCGTGACTGGTCGCGTAAGATTGTTCCGGATGCTACTTTTGACGATTTGGATAAAGAAGCGATATTGAAAGCGCGGGAACAATACAAGTTGAAAAATGCTTCATTGAAAGACGAAGTAGATACGTGGGATGATGTAACTTTTCTGAACAAAGCAAAAGTAACTTTGAATGGTCAGATTACCAATACGGCAATATTGCTTTTAGGGAAAGATGAAGCAAGCGCATTGCTCTCGCCAGCCATAGCACAAATAACTTGGGTATTGAAAGATGCGCCCGGCGGATATGAACATTTTTTTACGCCATTTATTCTGACCGTAAGTAAAACGCTTGACTGTATTCGCAATTTGCGATACAGTTATATGGTAAATGATAGTTCGCTGTTTCCAAAGGAAGTAACACGTTATGATAAATGGGTAATCAGAGAATTGCTCCAAAATTGTGTGGCGCATCAGGATTACAGAATGAGCAGGCGGATTATAGTTTTGGAATATAACGACAAACTCATTTTTCAAAATGCAGGTGGATTTATTCCGGATTCAGTCGAAGAAGTTATTTTACAAAATGGTCCTCAAGATTATTACCGTAATCCGTTTTTGGCGGCAGCAATGGTAAATTTGAACATGATTGAAACAGTCGGAAATGGAATAAAGAAAATTTTCACTATTCAAAAAGAACGTCTTTTTCCTATGCCAACTTATGATATTTCGGACGAAACACATACAAAAGTAACTGTGCATGGCGAATTAATAGACGAAAATTACACTGACATACTGAACAATAATCCGGACTTACCTTTGGAAGATGTGATTGCATTAGATAAGGTGCAAAAAAAAATGCTGTTAAACGAAATGGAGATACAGCGTTTACGCAATTTAAAATTCGTAGTTGGAAATGATACGGAACTTCAAATTATTGCAGATAATTATCCGAGTTTATCATATCAGGATTACAAGCGAATGATATTGGATTTTATTACACAGAAAGGCTCTGCAACAAGAGAAGATATTGTAAATTTGATAATGCCTACCTTATCACCTGCTATTCCGGTAGAAAAACGACAAAGGAAAATATCTAATATAACAGCAAAGTTGGCTTACAATGATAAAAGAATAAAAAATATTTCAAATTCAACAAAATCATCTGTTTGGGTACTCAATAATGAAGACAAAAATAGTAGTAAGAAATAAAAAACAGTAGTAAGAAATAGACCCTTACCGATATAATTATTGACAATAAAACATCTATTATACAGCATATTATATATGTAGTAAGAAAAAGGAATAAAGTAGTAAGAAAAACCTCCTCCATTTCCTAA
>JAIRLF010000215.1 GCA_031259655.1 Prevotellaceae bacterium | reverse complement strand
TTTTTGTAATTAGTTGTTATATGTCTAAAGAATAGAATATTCGATGAGCAATTTTTTTCTGTCGCTAAAACTAAAATGCGTGTAAAACGCTGTCCGGAACAATAATTCTTAGTTTTTTTACCTCATTCTACGAGGAGACGCGTGGAGACGCGTGGAGACGCGTGGAGACGCAATATTTTGCGTCTCTACAAATCGACGCCCTTGACCTTGCGTTCTTTGCGTATGTCGTTGCGTTCTTTGCGGTTAAAGTTTTCGACGCCCTCAACATCCACAGCGTTGTCCGGCGTAGAGACGCAATATATTGCGTCTCCATTGTGTCTACTCGACGACATTTTCGACGCCCTCGACAACTCCACACAACAAAAGCCTCAGATACTATAGTAACCGGAGCATTTTTTTTCAGAATGCCTCAGATACGCAGTATCCGGAGCAGTCATTTTTTGACGGCGACACTTTTAGTTTTTAATTTTTAATTTTTAGTTTTTAGTTCTTTATAAGAGTTGAACTGTTTTTCTCATTGCTTCGGTATCCGGTTGTATTCCTGTGAATTTCGAGAAACAATACACTGCCTGGTGAAATACCCAATACCGTCCGTCAATCGTTAAGCAGTTTATTTTCTTAGCTTTGTTCAGGAGCGGTGAACCGATATACGAAGCGTCTAATATTATTTGATTTGAGTTAAGCCAGTCTTGAGCTACAATATCAATTCCGCTGTATAAAGTATTTATTATCACGTCGGTTGTTTTCAACAAATTTTGTAAATCGGAGACAGGGGCGGCATTACAGTTCAGTTTTTTAGCAAAATCTTCGGCTTTTTGCACCGTTCTGTTAACGATTGTCAATGTACCGCCCGACTTTGTTACGGCGTATGCAGCGGCTTTGCCGGCGCCTCCGACGCCAAGCAGTAGACAGGATTTGTTTTTCAACGAGATATTAAACTCCCTGAAACTTTCGGAAACCCCGTAATGGTCGCAATTGTCGGCGATTATCCTTCCTTGCGAGACGATTACAGTATTGACGGCGCCGATAAAGTCCGCTGTTTCCGTCGTTTCGTCAGCCAGACGGAAAACTTCTTCTTTGAACGGAGCGGTGATATTTCCGCCGTCGTAGCGCGATTTCAATATTTCGACACATTCTTCTGCCGTATCCGCCTGGTTACAGTCGTAGGTCAATTCCGGAAAAGCAGCGTAAGCCGCTCTAAACATTGCAGGACTTTTGCTGTGTGCTACAGGGTTTCCAAGTATACAAAATCTCATACCGGATAAAATTAAGCGAACATTTTTTCGATGACGTCGGCATAACGTTCGGCGATTATTTTTCGTTTAATTTTCTGGGTAGGGGAAAGTATTCCGCTTTTCACAGACCATTCGTCGGCAATCAGTTGATAACGTTTTATCTGTTCGTAATCGCCGAACGAACTGTTATAGTTTTTGATTTCCTCTCTGATTTTTGTATTGACGTCCACATTGTTAATCATTTCGGCATTTGTTGTGTACTTGATATTGTTTGTTTCGCACCAACTTTTTAGATACATGAAATCGGGAACAATCAAAGCGGCGGCAAATTTCTTGTTTTCTCCGAATACTACAATATTTTCGATGAAGTGCGATTCACTGAATTTTGATTCAATCGTTTCGGGATTGACATATTTACCGAATGAAGTTTTAAACATGCTTTTCAGGCGTCCGGTGATAGTCAATAGCCCTTCGGGAGTAATTTTTCCGGTATCTCCGGTGTGAAACCAGCCGTCGGAATCAATCACTTGCGCTGTCAGTTCGGGGTCTTTGTAGTATCCCATCATGACATTGTGTCCGCGACAGAGGATTTCGTTTTCGTCACTGATTTTCACCTCTACACCCGGCAATGGCGGTCCGACAGTTCCGAATTTACGCTGGTTTTTTCCTCTGCGGCTTACAGTGATTACCGGCGATGTTTCGCTCAAGCCATAACCCTCAAACACAGGCATCCCGATAGCCGAAAAGAATGAGGCTACCTGCGATTGAATTGCAGAACCTCCCGAAACGACAATGTCGAAATGGCCGCCAATAGCCGCCCGCCAATGCGAATAGATTAACTTGTCGGCGATTTTTAACTTGAAATCATACAGCAAACTATTGTTGTCAAGCTGATATTGCGTAGCGAGTTTGAACGCCCAATAGTAAATTTGCCGTTTCACGAACGAGAGATTTTTGCCCGAAGCATACAGTTTGTCGTATATCTTTTCCAACAAACGCGGTACGCAGGTCATCATTGTCGGATTAACTTCTTTGATATTCTGCGAAATAGTCGCCAAACTTTCGACATAGTAAATAGAGATTCCAAGATAGTGGTACAAATAGACGAGCATCCGTTCGTATGCATGACATATCGGCAAGAAACTTAGCGCTTTGTTATTCCATTTTGCAGGGATTTCGACTACGCCTTTGAAGTTATTGACGATGTTTCTGTGCGAAAGCATCACGCCTTTAGGGACGCCCGTTGTTCCCGAGGTGTATATGATGCTTGCAAGGTCGGTTTCTTTGATAGACTGTTTGATAGCGGCGAGTTTTTCGGGTTGCGGATTTTGTCTGCCCAACTCTATAAGTTGTTCAAAATATTTATATCCCTCGTCCTGTGGCGAAAAAGTGACAATTTCTTTCAAACTTTTTATTTCCGACAGTACAGGCTTCAGTTTTTTATGCAGTTCTTTGCCTTCGATAAAAATTATTTTCATCTCCGCATGATTTAGTATGTGCCTGTAATCGTCCTGGCTGATAGTCGAATATATAGGCGTCGAAATGGCTCCGATTTGCATGGCGGCAAAATCAATCATATTCCATTCGGGACGATTGCCGCTTACGATACCGACCTTGTCGCCGACGTCGATTCCCAAAAACATCATGCCATAACTTAGGGCATTAGTCAGTTCTACATACTCCCGAATGCCGAATTTTCGCCATACATTGTTCCGTTTACATGCTAAAGCCGCATCCTGATTGGGATATTTTTCGAGATAATTATCAAGCAGTTCAAATAATCGAGTTACTTCCATTGTATCTGTTTTTTTT
>JAIRLF010000185.1 GCA_031259655.1 Prevotellaceae bacterium | reverse complement strand
GTATTTTCCCAGCAACAGCAAGATAAAACTGCCGGATATTCCGGGTAAAATCATGGCGCAGATTGCGATAGCTCCCGATAAAAATATAAACCACAAATCGTCGGGAGTTTCCGACGGACTGATTACTGTAATCAAATAGCCTGCAACGATTCCCGAAATCAGTGAGATAAAATAAGATGGTTTCCACTTCTTTATGTCTTTCAGCACAAACCACACCGATGCAAGTATCAATCCGAAAAAGAACGACCACACCGGAACGGGATGATGTTCGAGTAAATAGGTCATCAGTTTTGCTAATGACATGATACTTATCCCTATGCCAAGCAACAAAGCAAGTAGAAAATTGCCATTGATTTCCTTCCAAAAAAGCTTTAAATTGAATTTGCTTGATATTAGAGTTTTACATGCGGCAGGCAGATTTTTGAGCGAAGACAGCAATTCTTCATAAATTCCTGTTATAAAGGCGATAGTGCCTCCCGAAACGCCGGGAATCACATCTGCCGCTCCCATGCCAATTCCTTTGAATGTTATTAGTATGTAATCTTTTATTGTTCGTTTCATTTGCATATTATTTTATTGTTATTCATTACATTTACGCATTATTTAAGATATTTTCCGAAATAGTTTATTATGTAGGCATCGTCCTTAGCTTTTGGAAAAAGGTTGAAAAACATTTCAAGTCCCTTGCTATCAATCAGAATCGACTCGAGTAAGTATTTGCAGCAATCTTCCATATTCCCGATATTGTAGAAAAAAACCGCCTTCTTATGCTTGTTTATAAACTCCGAATCCTCTGATGCGCCGGTGTCTGCGT
Organism: Prevotellaceae bacterium; assembly: GCA_031259655.1. Taxonomy (GTDB): domain Bacteria; phylum Bacteroidota; class Bacteroidia; order Bacteroidales; family UBA932; genus JAIRLF01. The sequence continues at coordinate 3,471 of JAIRLF010000185.1, read as the reverse complement.
CCTTTACTGCAGGAAGATTTTGCAATATCGTTTCCAGCACATTTTTATCATTACACAGGCTGATGAAACATTGTCCTCTGAAATAGAGATAATCCTCATTATCGGGTTCTAACTCAATTGCTTTATCAATAACCTGAATCGCCGATTCGATATCGCCTTGCGCATATAATACCTTGCTTAAACCCCAATATGGCAAATCAAAGCTAATTTCTTGACTGATAGCTTTCGTATAGCAATCTTTGGCTTCTTCTTCAAATCCTTGTTTGTTCTCGTAACATTCTCCAAGAGCGCACATTACGTTGACGTCATTAGGCAATTTCGACAAAGTATCCATAATACAGTCAATTGCTTTGTCGTATTCGCCGGATTGAATCAAAGTAACAATTTTACAGAAGGATGCGATGTAGTCGTTATTGTTGATAGAAAGAGCGAACTCGAAGGCTTCCATAGCTTTGTCGAAATTGTTGGCATTAAGATGCAAAGAGCCTAAAATGACCCATATTCTTTCGTTGAAAGGGTTTTCGTCTAATGCTTTTTCGTAATATTTTTCTGCTTCTTGAAGGTTGGAAATCTGTTCGTAACACTGTCCTGCGTTGAAAAATATTTCTGCGTCGGCTTTATCCGAGTCGATGAATTTGTGCAAAAATATAAGAGCTTCATCGAAATATTTCTGCTCTATCAGAATGTCAGGGATATATTGCAATTCAAAGTCATAAAGTCCGTGACTTTTTTCGAATGCAATTTCAAATTCTTTGACCGCATTTTCTATCTCGTCGTTCAGAGTATAGATATGCCCTTTATACACATGGATTTCGAATAAATCATGCCTTTTTTCTTCCAAAATTTTCAAGAGGTCGAAAGCTCTGTCGAAATTATCCAGGTTCATCATTATCCGGATTTTATGAAGCGCAAGTTCGATGTCTTCCGGATGACACAATTCTGCATGTATCAGCGCTTCAAGTGCATCGGCGTATCTTTCTTCCAACATATAATGGGTTATAATTGTCTCAAACTCTTCGACATCAAAATATATCGACTCTTTGTTGTACAAAAGCATCTCATATTTCCGAATCAGAATATTGTCTTCTATATCCATTTGATAATTTATAATCGTATTTGTTTCTTGAGTTTTTCGTATAAAACTTCGCTACCTCCGACTAATGGCAATCTCAATTCGTTTTCTATCAATCCTTTAATTGCCAGAGCTGTTTTTACTCCCACAGGATTTCCTTCAACAAACAACAGGTCGATTATCTCTATCATTTGCAGATGAATCGAACGTGCGTCGATGAAATTTCCCAGCATTGCCCGATGCACGAGTCGTCCGAATTCTTCGGGAAAAGCATTTCCGGCAACAGATATTACACCGTCGATTCCCATTGCCATCTGCATCAAAGTCAGCCCGTCATCGCCCGACAATACCGAAAAATCTGCGGGTCTGCTTTTCAAAATATATCCCAACTGGTTTAGGTTGCCCGAAGCTTCTTTGATGGCGACAATATTCCTGTGTTCAGCAAGTTTCAGACAAGTGTCGGCAGTCATGTTCACGCCCGTCCTTCCGGGAACATTATAGAGGACAAGGGGTTTCGGAGAAGCGTCGGCGATTGCCGTAAAATGTTCCTGTAAACCTTTTTGCGACGGTTTGTTATAGTATGGGACAACGCTCAGCACAGCGTCGGCTTCCTCGTAAAGATTGGCGACATTTTTCACAACTTCGCCGGTATTATTTCCCCCGACACCGACAACTAAAGGCAGTTTTTTACTGTTTTTTCCGGCAATAAACCGCACAATATCTTTCTTTTCCTGAGCATTCAGAGTTGGACTTTCCGCCGTTGTCCCCAATGCGACAAGAAAATCGGCGCCTTCGTCGACTGTTACATATTCTATAACTTTCGCTAATGCATCAAAATCAACTGATTTATCTTTTTTAAAAGGAGTTATCAAGGCGACTCCCATGCCTGAAATTTCATTCATTTTATTTAATTTTATGTAGATATGTTTCTAAATCTTTAATAAACCGTTCCGCACTTGCACTACCGGATAACACAAAGTTATAAGGATTGTTTGTTTCCTCGCTTATGCGCCCTATTTTGAAATCGGCATGTGAGGAAATCGTGATGTACTGCAATGGAAACCAAAATTTTGATGACAAATCAATGAGAATATTGAATTTTGTATTGATAAAACTGTAGATAGCCGCAGTCTTGGGTTTTCCAAACCAATTACATTCGTTATCGGAGAAAAAAATCCGCGACGGAGAATTTTCGCTGATTCCCACAGGCAGCTTCTCCTGTGGAAAATATATCAAGAAAACTATCTCGATATCATATCGTTGTGCTATATCGTTTAATGCGTCCAATATCGTGCTCATGCCAACATCAAACGGATATATAACTCCCATAGTTTTTGCTGTTTCAAAATTGTATGCAACCTCTCTCCTTTTTTTGGCGCGGATAGTAACGCTTTTGAGACACTCGTTTTTCAAAATATTTTTTATATATCCAAACATAATTCTGTTAATGTTTAGGTGCAAAAATACAACAATACTTTTATACAGGAAATTTTTTTCCCAACTACTAATGGTTTCTTTTATTAAAATATTGACAATAAGAAAAATATCCGATACGATAAATTGACTTGACAAGCCGTAAAGCAGGTAATATATATCTCGATTTGTCGGTAAAAACCGAAAAATACACCCATTTACATCTTATTATGAGTAATTACACGGATTATGGCCTCGTTGAGGAGCGTCGTCGAGGGCGTAGATTTATAGAGGCGTTGCATGCAACGTCTCCTACACCGGATAACGTTGACGATGCGACAATTTGAATTTTTAAATCGACGTAGTCAAATGCACCCTGTAAATGTTAATAAATGATTGTTGAATAAAATTTTATTTATATCTTTGCAATCGTATTTACAATTATAAAATAAATATACACAATTGATATTATGTGCTTTAAAGGTTCGACATACAAAAGTAATTCCACTCCTGCGAATGTTTTTTCGCAGGAGTGTTCGATTATTTTGATACAGCATAATCACGTCGTTCCCAAACACGATATTGTCGTTCCCAAACACGATATTGTCGTTCCCAAACACGATCTTGTCGTTCCCAAACACGATCTTGTCATGCCCGAACACGATCTTGTCATGATTCGTCAAATATGAATTAAATATTTTTTACAATGAAAAAAACATATAACAACAACAATAACAACAATAAAAACAATCAACAAAAACGGAATACTGTTCCTGTAAAAAAGACAGTAGACACACGAAGTCGAATTTTTCCTTTCGCTCTGCTGAGCGCTGTTTATATCCTGATACATTTGACCATATCGTTCAATCCTGCGGTCGAAAGAGGATGGGGTTTAAATTTCATACGGTTTTTCGAACCTGCGGTTATCTGTCTGTTCTATGCGATAATGATTGCAGTCTGTTTGCCTCCCGTCAATAAAACGATAA
>JAIRLF010000084.1 GCA_031259655.1 Prevotellaceae bacterium | reverse complement strand
GATTTATAATTAAAAAAATGTAGATATTTTTATGAGTACACGCAGAAAATTTTTAAGACAGGCTATTTCGGTTGGAGTTGGGATGTTTGCTGTTCCGACCATTGTACCCTCGTCTGTATTTGGAGCCGGAGCGCCGTCGAACCGTATCAATATCGGCGCTATCGGAGTGGGGCGTATTTCGCGGGATCACGACATGCCGAGCGTTTTGAAGTACGACAATGTGCGGATTATCGCTGCTGCCGACGTTGACGCTCATCGTGTTGCCGACGCCAAGACGTATGTAGAAAACTATTACGCCAAAAAGTTGGGAAAACCCTACACCGATTTCACTACGTACGACAACTATCTCGATTTGCTTGCAAACAGGGACATCGACGCCGTCCTGATAAGCACGCCCGACCATTGGCATGCAAAACAGGCTATCGACGCCGTCCGTGCGGGGAAAGACGTTTATTTACAGAAACCCACTTCGCTGACAATCGCCGAAGGTCGCAAGATGAGCGACGCCGTCAACGCAAGCGGGCGGATTCTGCAAATCGGCAGTCAGCAACGTTCGATGGAGCAGTTTCGCGTTGCCTGCGAATTAGTGCGTAACGGTCGTATCGGAGAACTGAAAAGCGTAGAGATACGGTTGCCCGGAGACCCTTTCGGCGGAAATACGGAAGAGATGCCCGTCCCCGAATGGTTTAACTACGAGGCATGGTTAGGTTCGACGCCTTACGTATATTACACCGTCGACAGAGTGCATCCGCAACGGGGTTACGACCGTCCCGGATGGCTGCGTTGCGAACAGTTCGGCGCAGGAATGATTACCGGATGGGGCGTGCATCATTTCGACATCGCGCACTGGGCTATGGATAAGGAATATTCGGGACCGGTGGAAATATCGGGAAAAGCGGATTTTCCGCAACCCGGTTCGGGGCTTTGGGACGTACACGGACGTTACGAAACACGGATGGTGTACGACAACGGCGTTGTAGTGACGGGCGTTACCGATACTTCCGAAAAGCCCAACGGAGTGTTGTTTACCGGAAGCGAAGGCTGGATATTTGTCAGTCGAGGCTCGTACGCCGCCTCGCCGAACGAGCCGATAAGCACGAAATCGAAGGCATTGCAGGCTTCGGACGCCAAAATCCTCTCGCCGCTGACCGAGAACGACCCTGTACGTCTGTATAAAAGTTCCGACCATCACGGAAACTGGCTGGAATGTATCCGTTCCCGACAGTTGAACATTACGCCGGCGGAGGTTGCTCACCGTTCGTGTTCGGTATGTCTGTTGCAGCATATCGCGATGAAACTGAACAGAACGCTCTACTGGGACCCCGTTCTCGAACGTTTCAAAAACGACGACGAAGCAAATTCAATGATAGCGCGTCCGCAAAGACCGCCGTATAACTTTTAACGATTATGGGATTTACGATTATGGGATTTACGATTTATGATTTTAGATTTTAGATTTCCTTCGGGCGTAAGCAACAATCGATTTTAGATTTATGATTTTAGATTTTAGATTTCCTTCGGGCGTAAGCAACAATCGTAAATAATAAATCTACTCGACGACATTTTCGACGACGCCCTTGACAACACCATAATCTACGTGGAGACGCAATATTTTGCGTCTCTACAAATCGATGCTCTTGACCTTGCGTTCTTTGCGTATGTCTTTGCGTTCTTTGCGGTTAAAGTTTTCGACACCCTCAGGGTTGAACTACTACGTAGTTCAGAAGATGAGGCGACTATACCCCGAGCTGCGCTACGCTTGCTCGGGGTTATTCATATTAGACGCCTTCGGCGTCATCTGCTACCTAATAATGCGACAATCAACAATCAACAATCAACAATCAACAATCAACAATCAACAATCAACAATCGTAAATCAACAATCGTAAATCAACAATCGTAAATCAACAATCGTAAATCAACAATCAACAATCATAAATCAACAATCGTAAATCAACAATCAACAATCGTAAATCAACAATCAACAATCGTAAATCGCAAAAAAGTTGTATCTTTGTCGAAAATTAATTAATTAGTAAGAATGAAAAAGATATTATTAATGGTTTTATACGCAATGATTTGTACAACATTGTTTTCCCAAACGGAAGACAGTAAACGTGCAAATTTTCAGTTTAATCAAAAATTAAATAATTGGGGGGAAATTCTTGTCTATTATTAATGGTTATCAATAAAAAGGATGATACTGTTTCAATTTTACAGAAAAATATAAATACAAATAATAATGAAAACAATATTTTTATCAGGCATTATTGCAATTTTCACAAGTGTTATTTTTAATCCGTTGTGGGCGCAACAGGTTCGGTTTCACGTATCGCCGAAAGGCGACGATTCCGGTAACGGTACGGAACAGGCTCCTTTCGGGACTATTGAGAAAGCCCGAATCGAAGCATACAAAACAAAGGACGATGTCACGATTTTCCTGCACGAAGGCGTATACCGGCTTTCGTCGCCGCTTGTTTTTACTCCAAAAGAGGGCGGAACGCTGACTGTCCGCGCGCACTACGGCGAAAAAGCGGTGATTAGCGGAAGCATACTCCTCGAAAACCTGCAATGGAAACCGTATAAAAACGGTATCATGCAAACGAAAATATCGGGAACACCGGTTATGGACATGCTGACTGTCAACGGCGAAATCCGTCATCAGGCGCGGTATCCGAACTATGACCCCGACGCTATCCGTTTCAACGGGACGGCGGCAGACGCTATCGCTCCGGCGCGCGTCAAGAAATGGAAAAATCCTGTCGGAGGATATATTCACGTCATGCACGCCCACGACTGGGGCGATTTTCATTACCTGATTACCGGAAAAGACAACGGCGGAAAAGTCCTCAATATGGATGGCGGCTGGCAAAACAACCGTCAATCGGGCTGGCACAACTCGAACCGAATGGTCGAAAATATTTTCGAGGAACTCGACGCTCCCTGCGAATGGTTCTACGACGCATCGAAATCGACGCTGTATTATTATCCGCCGGAAGGCGAAGATGTTAATACCGCTGTTTTCGAGAGTTCGCAAATCAAACATCTTGTCGAAATTCGCGGAAGCGAGGCTAATCCTGTACGGAATATCTCTTTCGAGGGATTGGATTTTACTCATACACTCCGCACTTTCATGAAAAAATACGAGCCGCTGCTGCGTTCGGACTGGACGATTTACCGTGGCGCGGCGATTTTCTTCGAAGGCGCCGAAAACTGCTCTCTGAAAAACTGCAATATCTACAATATCGGCGGGAATGCCGTGTTTTTCAGCAAGTATAATCGCGATTGCGAGGTGTCGGGTTCGTATCTGACGCGTATCGGCGCCAGCGCTATCTGTTTCGTCGGCGACCCGAAAGCGGTGCGTTCGCCGAGTTTCGAATATTCGCAGTTTGTGCCTTTGAAAAATATGGACAGGGCTGTGGGTCCGAAATCAAATAACTATCCCGCTCGCTGCCGTGTACACGATAACCTGATTCACAAAATCGGACTGTACGAAAAACAAATTACCGGCGTTGAACTGTCGATGTCCCGTGCTATCACAGTAAGCCACAACAGTATTTACGATACTCCGCGCGCCGGAATCAATGTCAGCGAAGGAACCTGGGGCGGACATGTCATCGAATTTAACGACGTCTTCAACACCGTTAAGGAAACGGGCGACCATGGCTCGTTCAACTCCTGGGGACGCGACCGTTTCTGGCATCCCAACCGTAAAATTATGGATTCCATCGCAGCATCCGACCCGGAACTGATTCTTGCCGACGCTATCGAGACGACTATTCTACGCAATAACCGTTTCCGCTGCGACCGTGGCTGGGATATCGACCTCGACGACGGCTCAACTAATTATCATATCTACAATAATCTGTGCTTGAACGGAGGTTTGAAACTCCGCGAAGGTTTCTATCGCGTAGTGGAAAACAATATTTTGGTGAACAATACTTTTCATCGTCATGTCTGGTTCAAAGACAATGGCGCTGTTTTCGTGCGCAATATCGTAACTATTCCATACGAACAAACCGGCGGATACGATCTGAAAGGCGCTATTATCGACGATAATATTTTCACCGACAGCCTTTCGTATAATACGGCACGGAAATACGGAACAGATTCCAACTCTATCGTTTCGAGACCGGAATTTGTCAATCCTGCTTCCGGAGATTTCCGGGTATCCGCAGGTTCGACGGAGATTTTCCGCACAGGATTCCAAAATTTCGATATGGACAACTTTGGCGTGGTTTCGAACCGCTTGAAAGCTATTGCCGAAAAACCTCAATTTACGATTCCCGCCTTTGCTGCTAACAAGGTGGACGCGGAATTGATTACATGGGAATCTATCAAAATAAAAAATCTGGAAACTCCGGGCGAACGCTCTGCTACCGGAATGGATTCGGAACGCGGTGTATATGTGGTCGCGGTAAGCGCTTACGGAAACGAACTGCGCGATTATCTCAAATCAAACGACGTGATTCTCGGTTTTGCCGGAAAACCGGTAAACTCTATCGACGACTTGTTTAACGCTCTCGCTGACGCCGACTTGACAAAACCGCAACAAATGATTGTCTTCCGTAATCAAAAAGAAAATGTGATTGTAATACCGGGAAAAACTATTAGAACTAAAAACTAAAAACTAAAAGTGGCTGAGCGTTGACACGAACACTCCTATTTCCTTGAGGTCAGGAAATATGAGATTTATTTAACAAATGCAGTAATTTCAATCTGTTCAAAATTGTGTCCGAACGACCTTATCGTTGACATCTCGCCGACGAAATGTGTCCGAAATGACCTTATCGTTGACTTCTCGCCGACGAGATGTGTTCGAAATGACCTTATCGTTGACATCTCGCCGACGAGATGTGTCCGATCCAACCGGATCGTTGACTTCTCGCCGACGAGATGTGTTCGAAACGACCGTACAATCGTTAATTCGTCTCTAAAGTTTATTTTGTAACGATAATCACGAGTTCTCTGCGGGTATCATACACTGAACCTGTTATCGGATAATAGATAAACTTAAAGATTTTCGCATCATTATGACCTTTATAATTGAGTGAATATGTTGTTGGGGCGGTACTCCAGGCGTTGGCGGCATCGAATATCAGAGCGCCGGCGAACTTCGATGGCGGCGATTTCACCGTAACATTGTTAGAGACCGTCGGATCGGGGTTGACCGTATTGTCGTATTTCCATGTACCGCCGAGTTCGAGACCGAGCAGGTGGTTCAGATTAAGAATCGAATTTGATTCGACACTTCCGCATATCATTATTGTGTCGGGTGTATGCATTATTTTGTCTTTCAACGTACGGATATATGTTTTTGCTTTGGATACGTCGCATTGCGATGAGACGTTATATTCGTAGGTATAAGTACCTGCGTGGATAAAATCGGCGCTGTTGACCGAGCCGGTTGTTTCGTGTGTTCCGGCGATTATGGCGGGGGAAGCCGATGAGGAGCTTTCCCAGCGTATGCTTGTGTGCGGGACGCTATCGACGAAACTCGACAGGTTGATTGTACGTTTGGGCATCGGCGACAATTGTATCCGTATATCGGGAAAGCGGATAAATTCCAAAACGTTAAGATGGAGCGAATCGGATACGGCGCAACAGTTCATCGAACCGATATATTCGGGATTGCTTACCCGCAGACGATAATATCCGTCGTTGGTTTTAGCTACGCCGGCTATCGTATATACGATATTTAACGGAGGAGTATCTTGATTTTCGATTAAAATTTCCCATTTAGCGCTGTCGCGGTGGCGAAATTCCCAGCGATATATGAGGTCGTTTCCGAAAGGATTTCCGCCGCTCGGATAGTTTCCCCTGAACGTTAGCGACCGACCGACACATACGGCTGTATCGGTTCGCATGTCGCGGATTGTTACTTTGGGCACGCACAGACGGATTTCGATGTCGTCGATAAGGAAGCTGTTGTCTTCGGAACTGTTGTTGACGATTTTGAAGATAAGAGAATTGACATTACGCGGTACGGTAAACGAAAAGCCGTAATTTTTCCATGCGAATTTCGTGTCTTCCATATCGATGTAATACTTTGAAAACACATTACCGTTTAAATCGCTTATCTCGAATATCATACTCGGCTTTGGTCGTACGGAAAGGTTCACCATCCAAGCCGAAATGTTCAACGTCAATCCTTCGCACAGATTGTCAAGCTGATATTTGTAGAACTGTCCGGGGGCTTTTGTAGCTATAAATTGCAGCATTTGTCCGCGGTATTTGTCGCCCGGGTAAGTATGGTCGTCGATATTGTTTGGCAATCCGCCTTTTCCCCCGCTTACTTTGCGAATTGTATACGAATTGTTGACGTATGAAGTTGAATAAACGTATGATGCTACCGTACTGAGATTGCCGTTAGGCGCTACATTGTCCGTTGAGTATAAATTTCCGCCGAAATCTTCGTGAAACAGCAGTCTGCCGTTAACCGTACATTCCGAAAGCTGGTTGCAGTTGGCGGCAAGGAGTATATTAATCCTGAAACGGGGAAATAAGTTGAGGATAACATTTTTGATGTCTGCCTGTACCCATAATGTTTCGTTGGCGGCGCCCTTGACGAATTTGTATTTGTTTGTTTTGCTTCCTCCCGACAGGACTGTTCCTCCTTTTTCGTCTTTAAACCAGCTGTATTCTACACCGGCAACGGCGTTCATCTCCAACTGTACGACGGTGTTTGGACAGGCGACATATTCCATTGTTGCCGGTTTCAAAGTGAGAACATAAACCATTGCTTCGGATACTACCGTAAGATTGTTGTACGTACATCGGAGGCGGTAGCGTATGGTGTCAATACCCTGAAATCCATCGTTGGATTTGTACGAAATCACGGAGTCGGAGACAACGAGCGCAACGCCATGCTTTGCCGATTCGATTATCTCGATTTGAGGATTGGAGAGACTGCTGAAAGTATCGTTTTTACATAAATTAAACGATGTCGCATTGTTCGTTGTTAACGAAAAATAATCATCGACGGCAATTGCAGCCATTGTATATGCGACATTGTTCGAGGGGTTGCAGTCGATGTGAGCAATGGAAGGAAAAGCGCCTGTGCCGTCGTCAACCAGACGGACGTAAATGATTTGATTTCGATGGTCTCCTTTAATCGTATATTCAAACTGTGCTTTATCGCCATCAAATATCTCCCGTCTGAAATGACTTGTTTCGATTTTGTTTGTCATCACAATCGAAGAGTGATAAAACGA
>JAIRLF010000083.1 GCA_031259655.1 Prevotellaceae bacterium | reverse complement strand
GCACACATGAAAAACTGGATGGAATGTGTAAAAGCGAATAATATAAAGACGAATTGTCCGGTAGAGGCCGGTCATAGCCATACTATTGCCTGCGCTATGGCAAACGCTGCATTCCGTACCGGATTACGTACAATATACGACCCGGGTCGGCAACAGATCATGGCAGGTAATCGGGTCTTCAAATATTAAAAACGCAGATCGGATGCCATCCATAAAAACTTGTCTGGGTTTTAGTTTAAATTGAATGAATGGGATATATCCATCAATTTTAGCGCTCATATAGAAATAAAAATAAATTGACAATTCAATAGTACAGGTGAACTATTCAATAGTACAGATGAACTTTTCAATAGTACAGATGAACTTTTCAATAGTACAGATGAACTATTCAATAGTACAGATGAACTTTTCAATAGTATAGATGAACTTTTCAATAGTACGGATGAACTGCGCTCCTCGCAATGACGCAAGAGCGGGGATTCGACAATTTGAAAGCGCCTGCATTGATTTAAAAATTCTCAATTCAATGAGGTTTCTTATCTTTGCACAATAATTTTAGAATGTTTTTTACTGAAAAAAATGACAATATGAAGAAAATTTTATTAGTTCTTTTAATGGTAAATAGCTTATTTACCGGAAGATGTCTTGCGCAAGACAATACATTGGCGGCAAGCAAACGCAAAACGCAGATTACTGCAGATTGGACAGACAGAGCTCAATTTTCGGGAACGGAAGCCCGTCCCTTGGGGAAAAATCTGATTTGGGCGCGCAGTTCGGCGAAAGTGTGGGAAGAAGCCTATCCTGTCGGGAACGGGAAACTCGGAGCAATGATTTTCGGAGGAGTAACCGACGAACGTTTACAGTTGAACGAAAATACCGTCTGGGACGGCGAACCTTTAGACCCGAACAATCCCGAAGGACTGAAAGCTTTGCCCGAAATACAGCGTCTGTTGTTCGAAAACAAAAACAACGAAGCCGTTCAACTTGCCGAACAAACGATGATGGGTAATCCGGCGGGCGTCCGTTCGTATAAATCCTTAGGCGAGTTATGGTTCGACACTCCGGAACTTAAAGCCGGGAATTACGTCCGCAGCCTCGACCTTTCTACTGCTGTCGTCACTGTAGGATACACTTCGGAAGGAGTGAAATACACACGCGAATATTTTGCTTCGGCTGTTGACGATGTGATTGTTGTCAGAATCAGCGCCGACAAAAAGCGCAAAATCAATCTCAACCTCACATTGCGGCGCGAAATGGACGCCGAATGTCGAGGAATCGCCTCCGACCCTTCGTCACTGCTTCTCGTCGGGCGCATTTCGTCAAGGGACAACAATGCCAAGCGGATAAGCTTTGCGGCGCAGGTAAAGGCAGTAGCCGAAAACGGTACGGTAAACGTTGATAACGACGTGCTGTCCGTCAAAAACGCCGATGTCCTTACCCTGTATGTCGCCGGAGCTACAAACTATCCCGGAATGGCAAATCTTGCCAAAGGAATAACCGAATTTTCGGGCGAGCCTGTGAATAAATGCGCCGCGACCGTCGCAAAAGTCCTCGGCAAACCATACGAGCAAATAAAAGCGGCGCATATTGCCGACCATCAAAAATATTTCAACCGTGTCGACTTGAATCTGGGCAAAGTAGCCGCCGACGTCGAATCGCTTCCAACAAGCGAACGTCTTGATTTGGCGCGCAAAAACAATAAACCCGATTTGGGATTGGTAGCGACGTATTTTCAATTCGGACGATATCTGTTGATTTCGTCTTCGCGTCCCGGAGGTATGCCCGCGAATCTTCAGGGGCTTTGGGCTTGGCAAATGTATGCGCCCTGGAATGCCGATTTCCATACCAACATCAATTTCCAGATGAACTATTGGCCCGCCGAAATCGCCAATCTTTCCGAAATGCACATCCCCATGTTCGATTTGATGGACGTGATGATAAAGCCCGGCGAGCAAAGCGCCAAAGTAATATACGGCGCGCGCGGATGGGTGGTTCACCATCTCACCGACGCATGGGGATTCACCGCTCCCGCCGACGGACCGCAAGGAATATGGCCTGTAGGTTCGGCATGGCTCGCTCAACATCCATGGGAACATTACACTTTCACAGGCGATAAGGAGTTTCTCGCACAGCGCGGTTATCCGATAATGAAAGGCGCGGCGCGTTTCATTATGGACTTTCTGGTCGAAGCGCCCGCCGGAACGGCATACGCCGGAAAATTGGTTACAAACCCTTCATATTCGCCCGAAAACACGTTTATTCTGCCTAACGGCGAACAGTCGGTGTTCACTTATGGCGCTACCATGGATTTGGAAATCATACACAATCTCTTGAGCAATTGTATCGAAGCATCCGAAATCCTGCAAACGGACAATGATTTCCGAGCCGAGTGCAAAAAAACTCTGAACCGTTTGCCTGCCATACAAATCAGCAAGACCACAGGACGTATTCTCGAATGGGCTGAGGACTATGCGGAAGTCGAACCGCATCATCGACACACTTCTCACCTGTTCGGTTTGCATCCCGGACATCAGATAACAGTAGTCGGTACGCCCGAACTTGCCGAAGCTGCCCGCAAAACCCTGATTGCCCGCGGCGACGGCGGAACAGGCTGGGGTCTGGCATGGAAAATCAATATGTGGAACCGCCTGCACGACGGCGACCATGCGTTTAAACTGTTGTCGGTGCTGTTGGGTAGCAAGACTTTACCGAACCTGTTCGACGACCATCCTCCTTTCCAGATTGACGGTAATTTCGGAGCGACGGCGGCGATTGCCGAAATGTTGGTGCAGAGCCATCTACCCACCGGCGACGGTTCGTTCGACATACATTTGTTGCCTTCGCTTCCGACAGCTCTGGCTGCAAAAGGCTCGGTCAAAGGGTTGCGCGCGCGAGGCGGTTTTGTCATCGACCTTTCATGGGAAAACGGCAAACTCTCTAAAGCAGTTATCAAGTCCACGCTGGGCGGGAAACTGCATCTCCGCACAGGCGACAATCATATCGTTTACAACACCGAAAAAAACGAAGTTATCACCGTAAACAACAGTCTGCAAAAGGTAACGACTATTTTGTTCAATGAAAAATAAAAAGCAGGTTGTCCCGGAAATATCTGTCGGAGATTACATCTACGCTTTGCCGGATGAAAAGATAGCCCGCTATCCGGACAAGGAACGCGACAATTCCAAACTGCTTGTTTACGACAAGGAAATTTCGGAACACACGTTCTCGCATTTGCCCGAAGTGATTTCGGCGGATTCGCTCATGGTTTTCAACAACTCGAAAGTCATCAGAGCGAGGATTTTTTTCAAGAAAGAGACGGGCGCTGTGATTGAAATTTTCTGTTTGCATCCGGCGACGCCGTCCTCTTTCGAGGACTCCTTATCTTCGACATCTCAATGCTCGTGGTGGTGCGCCGTCGGCAACGCAAAGAAATGGAAAGACGAAATACTCGAAAAGAAATTAGAATACAATGGAAAAACGTACTGCCTTAGAGCAAAGAAATTAGAAGCTAACGGCGATTTCTTAATCATGTTCGAGTGGAACGCGCCCATTGATTTTTCGCAAACGCTTGACCGTTGCGGAAATATTCCCATTCCGCCGTATCTTAAACGCGATTCGGAACAGATAGACGAATATTCGTATCAAACAGTATATTCGAAATTAAAGGGTTCTGTTGCAGCCCCGACTGCGGGGCTGCATTTCACCCAAAATGTCCTGACCGCTTTAAGAAACAAAGGCGTCGACTTTGAGGAAATAACCCTGCATGTTGGCGCCGGCACCTTCAAACCGATAAAAGAAAAACTTGCGCATAAACACGAAATGCATCAGGAGACTTTTATCATAAACCGTTCGACATTAGAACATCTGCGCGATAAAACCGGCGATATCATAGCCGTGGGAACAACTTCCGCACGTATGCTCGAAAGCCTTTATTGGCTGGGTGTCGCGGCAGACGCCAAAAAAGATTATTCTCTGTCGCAATGGGAAGCATATCAACACGATTCCGATATGAGCGCAGGGGAAGCGTTTACGCGCCTCATCGACAAAATGGATAGCCAAAAAACAGTTTCCGAACAGGCTTCTACCGAAATAATGATTATTCCGGGTTACCGGTTCAGAACGATTAAAGGTCTGATAACTAATTTTCATCAGCCCGAAAGCACTTTGATTCTTTTGGTTGCAGCTTTCATCGGCGACAAGTGGAAAGATGTTTACGATTATGCTTTGAACAACGATTTCAGGTTTTTAAGCTACGGCGATTGTTCTTTATTGTTTAATAATAAATAAAATATACACACTCAAACGATGCGACAATATCTCGATTTACTCAAAAAAATCCTCGACGAAGGAGTCGAAAAACAGGACAGGACAAACACAGGTACAAAAAGTTTGTTCGGATACCAGATGAGGTTCGACTTGTCGGAAGGTTTTCCGTTGGTGACTACTAAAAAAGTCCATCTCCGGTCGATAATATACGAGTTGCTCTGGTTTCTGAAAGGCGATACGAACATCCGATATTTGCTCGACAACAAGGTCTCTATCTGGAACGAATGGGCTGACGAAAACGGAAATCTCGGTCCTGTCTACGGTTCTCAATGGAGGTCGTGGTCTGCCGGCAACGGTAAACATATCGACCAGATAAATAATGTGATAGAATCTATCCGGCGTAATCCCGATTCGCGCAGGCACATTGTAAGCGCATGGAATCCTTCCGATTTGGAGAACATGGCTTTGCCACCCTGTCACGCCATGTTCCAGTTTTATGTAGCTAACGGACGGCTATCGTGTCAGCTATACCAACGTAGCGCCGACGTGTTTCTTGGCGTGCCGTTCAATATCGCTTCGTATGCTTTGTTGACATTGATGATAGCGCAAGTTACGGATTTGACGCCGGGCGATTTTGTCCACACTTTCGGCGACGTCCATATTTACTCAAATCATATCGAACAGGTAAACACTCAACTACAGCGAACGCCGCGTCCCCTGCCCGTGATGGAAATCAACAAGGAAGTGAAATCTGTCTTCGATTTCAAATACGAGGATTTTCGTCTGACAGGCTACGACCCTTATCCTGCTATCAAAGCGGATGTGGCGGTTTAATTGAGTTAAGAGTTTGACCGGCGTTGTCATGCTCAACAACTTACCATATACCAATACCTTTACTTCCTGTTTGTTCTCACAGCCGTTTGCCGTCAGCGGTAATCGAACCGGACGTTGAATTGGAGTTATGTTATTCACCGCTGCACGCCCTCGGCGGCCACACAGCATTGTCCGGTGTAGATGCATTTGACTACGTCGATTTAAAAATTCAAATTGTTGCCTCATCGGACGAGACAGATATGAATGATGAAAGCTCGAAAACCGTACCCTGATAATTCCAATCATTATTCTTTTGTTGAATTATCTTTATCTTTGCACTCTGAAATTAGTAGACAATTATGGCGGTTATACCTTCATCAGAGCTTATTATCAATTCCGACGGGTCGGTGTTTCATTTACATCT
>JAIRLF010000028.1 GCA_031259655.1 Prevotellaceae bacterium | reverse complement strand
AGCTCCTCCGAAAAGCAAAAGCTTTTCGGTCAAAGTGGTTTTACCTGCGTCAGGATGAGCGATAACCGCAAAAGTCCTGCGTCTTTCAATTTCCTGCTTGAAAGTCATAATATATATATATTTTTTTTTCTGATTTACGATTTACGATTTTTGATTTTAGATTTTAGATTTTAGATTGGGCTTACGCCTTTTTCTGATTTACGATTTCTGATTTACGATTTTAGATTGGGCTGACGCCGGATAATCTAAAATCGTAAATCAAAAATCAAAAATCGTAAATCAAAAATCGTAAATCATTCTATAGTACCAATCAAATAGAAAACGAGTTGTCGTTGTTTCGGGGCGTTTGTAACCACAGTCGTACCATAGAATTTCTCGCCCAAATCGTTTGCCGTCAATTTCAATGTCAGGGTAGTCGATTTGCCCGGTTTGACAATATTTGTGGCTATCGTCGAACTCACGCAGTCGCAATCGCTTGTGATTTTACGGATAAGCAAGTCCGATTTTCCTTCGTTTTTAATCTCGAAAGAGCCGGTTATTTTGCTTCCTTTTTTGATTTTATCGAACTGATGATTAGTCTTTTCTGTTGTAGCGACGGGAGCTTTTTCGAGTTCGGCGGGCGTTAAAGCCGAGAAATCTTCTTCGATATTGGCTCTCACAGTAAGCGTCCCTTTGGTATCCTTAATTTTGACGGTAATCTTGTCGGTAGACAAACCGAAATCTTTTTTCTTTGCGGCGTTATATGTGCAACTAATCACGCCTTTAGCTCCTGCAGGAATGCTGATAGGTTCGGCTTTTACTGTAATATGAGCCGGCACATTTTCGAAGATAAGTATTGCAGGAGTTGTCCCGGTGTTGATAACATCCAATGATTCGGTTCGTACGCCTGTCGACGACACTTTATACAGTTCGATAATGTCTTTTTTGAACCGCACTTTGTCGATGAGAAAAGGATATTGTTCTTCGACGGTCAATACTTTTGCTTCTACATTTCCTTTGATATTCAAAATCACACGATTGTTTTCGGCATTCGAGATAACGGTCAGGTTTTTATCAAAAAAGTTTGGACGCCCGGAAGGGTCGAACGTGGCTTTCACTATACCCGATTTGCCCGGCAGAACAGGTTCTTTGGTGTATTCCGGCGAGGTACATCCGCATGATGTTTCGACATTCTGTATGACCAAAGGGGCATTTCCCGTGTTTTTGAACGCAAAAACATGAGAAACATGTCCGTTTGCTTCTTTTATATTGCCAAAATCATGTTTTGTCTCCGAAAATTGTATCTTTGCCTGAGCAAACGCTCCAATAAAAACTAAATTAAATACCGATAATAATACTAACTTTTTCATGAATATATGTTTAAAAAATTTATTGTTCTAATATAAACAAAGGAAGCAGATATTCTGCTTCCCCCTTTGTATATAATATTAACCCACCCAACAATTATGAAAAACATAATTGAAGTATTGGATGCAATCTTACCAAAAAGGTTTAACCTTAACATTCTATTTCCAAAATTTTTTGCAAAGGTACGAAATATCTTTGAATTGCAAATATCTTTTACGTACTGTTTTGTGTATAAGCGGTAAAGAAATCTGTTTTCCGGCTAAATCTGTTCTTGAGGAGGCTATGGAAAAGTATTTTTTTCTGCTTTCGCTCTTTTCGGCAACATTCTCAAAAGCAAACACAACAAACAAACCCGCCGGAGAAGAATAATTCTCAGGCAACAAGCCCGAAAACTTCGGTGTACACCCCCACCCGGAGCGAATACGAACTCTGTCCGTCTCGTGATTATTGATTATCGACCAAAAAATTCTCAGCGTCTTTAGCCGCCATACAGCCGCTTGCAGCGGCGGTAACGCCTTGTCGATAGTGCGAATCCTGTACATCGCCGGCGGCGAAGATGCCGGGGACGTTTGTAGCCGTCGATTTTCCTTTTGTAACGATGTATCCGAGTTCGTCGGTCGTTACGTATTTTTTGAAAATATCGGAGTTTGGATGATGACCGATAGCAAGGAAAAAGCCGTGAATATCGATTGTTTTTTCTTTACCGTTGTTTGTCAGCAGCGCGCCTGTAACGCCGGTTTCGTCGCCAAGGATTTCTTTTGTTTGATGTTCCCAGAGGATTTCGATATTTCCGGTTTTCAACGCTCTTTCCTGCATCACTTTCGAAGCGCGCAGTACATTCCGCCGGACAATCATGTACACCCTGTTACACAGACCGGCGAGATAAACAGCTTCTTCACAGGCGGTATCGCCTCCGCCAACGACAGCGACGTCTTTCTTGCGATAGAAAAAACCGTCGCAAGTGGCGCATGCCGACACTCCCTGTCCTTTAAATCGCTGCTCCGAAGGCAAACCGAGATATTTTGCCGTCGCGCCGGTGGCGATGATGACCGTTTTAGCGTGTATTTCTTTGCCGTCGTTTGCTTTGAGGACGAAGGGCTGCAACGAGAAATCGACTTCCGTGATATCGCCACGGCGAATATCCGCGCCGAAACGCAAAGCCTGATTTCTCATGTCTTCCATGATTTGAAAACCGGACACTCCGTTGGGATAACCCGGAAAATTCTCTACATCGGTAGTAGTAGTCAATTGACCGCCAGGTTGCAAACCTTCGTACAATATCGGGTTTAAATTCGCTCTCGAAGCATAAATAGCGGCGGTGTACCCCGCAGGACCACTGCCAATTATTAAACAATTTACTTTTTCTGTATCCATACAAATATTTTGCGCAAAAATAGATAAATATTTTTGAATTGTTGATTTTAGACTTACTTACGATTTTAGATTTTAGATTGGGCTGACGCAAACCAAATCGTATTGTTGATTTTAGACTTACGATTTTAGATTGGCGCAGATTCAATTGTCGTATTATGAGGGAGCAGATGACGCCGGAGTCCGAACT
>JAIRLF010000405.1 GCA_031259655.1 Prevotellaceae bacterium | reverse complement strand
ATATTCTTTCAAAAATATGTCGCTCGCCAAAGCCTTGTTTGCATCTTTCTGCGCCTTTGTTATTTCTTCAATACTCGCCCTGTACAGGTCCTGATTTTTTATAAGGTTCGGATACTTCGAGTTTATTTCGTCTATCAGCTGCTTGCGCCGGTTGCTTGCCGGTTCCGTCTTTTTCATCGCCTCAAACAGCTTGTTCAGATTACTTGTTTCTACGCCTATTTTTGCCGCCACGCTGTTCACAGCCTTTGTCGCCTCGTCCTGCCCCTTCCTGAACATCTTAAACAGACTTATCGCTATCGTTATCGCTCCAATCACCAGTCCAACAATTCCGAATACGCTCTTTGTCGCCGCAGCCCACAGTCTGGTTAATACCGTCGCTATTTTAATTGCCGTATGATACGTGTAAAATTTTATGCTGAACAGCAAAAACTGTCCGTTTATCGCTATCCAGTGCGCCAGCCATGCTGCCGTAAACGCCAACGCCACAGGCCACAGATCGATCATTGTTGTAAAAATCCCCGACACAATATTCCATATCGTACCCAATATTCCTGTCGTTACATCCAAAGCCACAATAAGCGTTCCGCCGATAATGCCGGCTATCTTGCTTATTGTTTCCGCATTGTTTTCAAAAAACGATGTTATCCGCTCTGTCAGGCTGCTTATCGCTTCAAACAGAGGCATCATTGCCCCACGTATATCGACAAAGAGTTTGCCAATTCGTTCCCACAGGTCGCCAACGGCGTTTTGGTGCTGCTTCCATTTGCCCTCGGGCGTTGCCGCAAGCGCAGCGTTTACTCCTCCCACATATTTGGTCAATATTCCCGAAAGCATTGCCACCTTTTCCTCTTCGTTGCCAAACTTCAACACCTTTTCCTGCGCCTCGTCGAAGCGATAGCCATAACGACTTAACGCTCCGACCTGACCATCGAGAACCTTACCCATCATTTGCGCTATCGTTACCGCCTGTTCCTGTGTGGCGTTCAGCCCGTACTGCTGCGCAAGCATGTCGTTCATTGCAGGTATCAGTTTTTTCAAACTTTCCGTTTTCGTCAAATAGGTACTTAATTCCTGCGCTCCCGACAGTTGAACTTCATCGCCCACTACGCCGAGTTTTTGTTGCATCGAAGCCAAATCCTTTATGCTCTGTATCTGCGACTCTGTTGCGCTCATGCTGTTGTGCATCAGCGTTTCAAGTTTTTTTTCCGCCACCGCCTGCACATTATACGCCTGTACGCACTTGTCCATTGCCGCAGTAAATTTGCCAACAATAGCCGTAACATGCTGAAATGTAAAACCGGTGTTTGTTATCGATTTGGCTTTTCCTGTCAATTTTTCCATGCTGCTTGTAGCCTTTGCAGCCGCAGTTGAAATATTCAATATTCCGTTGGTTATATTACCGTTCAGGTTTATTGTGTATGTTATCGTATTGTTTGACATAAAATTTTGCCGTTAAAAAAAACTTTTTTTATATTTGCAGAAAATTTAAAAATTAAAAAAAATGACGCTGCTTCTTGTAAGATTAATTTTTTGGATTGTCGGAAAACTGATTAGCCGCGAAGAAAAAAACTTGGACGCCCGTTAAATATAAAAGGTTTTACGGAGGTTGACCTGCCAGAACCGACCAGCTATGATATTAATATTACAATAACCAAAAAATCGTAATCCTTAAATCATCATCACCCGGTTACCTTCTTTTTCTTTGTTGCGTATCCACTCGAGTTCTTTCAATCTCATAGCCCATTCTTCGTCGCTCAGGCTGTCGGGGTCCGAAATGTGCAGATAGTAACGCATTTCCGCACTTGCTATCCGCACCCATTCCGTTTCGCTTACCTCCGCAGCCTCTATAGCTTTACCAGTTCGGTATTCTTAATTTCTATCAACTCGCCAATGCGTGCCGATACCGACAAAAACAGTGTATCGTCTGTCTTTATTTCCTCGTCGCCGGCAAGCCAGCAGTCGTTAAGCAAAGTCTCGTTGAATTTAAGCGGATTGTCCTTGCCCGCCATCGATGCATAGCCTATTGCTTTGCGGCTCGGCTTTTTCAGGTAGCAAATTCTGTCTTCCACTTTCATGCAGTATATATCGCCGTGCTTTTTTTGCCATTCGGCTATCTGTTCTTTTGTTGCTTCCATTATTATTAATCTTAAATCATTAATCAAACCGCCTGATATTCTATGTCAAGACAAATAAAGGGAAGTGTTACTTCCATAAATTTGTCGCCCTGCTTAAATTCCTTTGCCTCTTCGGTAAATTGAAGCCCTTTTATCTTGTCGGTTATCATCACATCACCGTTAGCCGGATTGCCGTAACATACTATTGCGTTCAACGACAAACCCAGAACCGTGCCGCCGTCAAGCGCCTTCAATGTTTCCAACTCGCTTTGTGCAAGCGTTATTTCGCCCGAATGTGCTATGTTTCCCTTCTGTATGCTCAAAGCCCTGTTGCCCTTGCCATACAGAGTTTCTTTTTCCTGTGCCGAAGTATATTTTATACCTCTGAACCCGGTTACATCTCTGCCGCCCAAATACAGCGTCAGATCTGCAAACTCATACTGTCTTCCGTTTATTATTGCCATAATTTTTTATTTACTGTTTGGTTCTTAAATCCTTAAATTGTCAACTGTCATTGACCGTTCACTGTTATAAATCCCAGTTTAACGTCAATATATTTCGCATAACCGTAAGGTTTCACTTTCAGCGAAATTTCAATTTTGCCTGTCGCAACTACATTTTGTGCGTAATCAATATAACATTTTACGCCTGTGTCGCCTGCATCGGTACTGTCGACGCCCAGATTGCCCTCGTTGGTCATTTGGCTTATTATCGCCGTTTCCACTTCCGTTTCCCAGCTCTTTACCATCGCCGGCACAAGCTCGCCCGAATCCGTTACAGGTATTTCATCGTTCAAAAAGTCAAGCAGCGTTTCGTATGCTATCCTGTATGCCTTGTCTATCGTTCTGCGCCGTGCTATCGAACGGTAGTCATCGTCCGTTTTCGTCGCCAGACAGTCGTCGCTCAGATAGTAACCACTCCGCCCCGTAAACGTTCTGAACGTTATAAAACCCTTGTCGTTAATGCTTTCCACGTCAGCAGTCTCTGCCGTTTTGTCGCCGATAAATGCCGTCAATATGTTCAGCGCTCCGTCCCGTACTCTGCCGACATGGCGCTGAACCTGTATACGCGCTGTACGTCCAAGCAAAAGCCCTGTTGCCGAACCTCGCGAATCGCTGACCGTATCGCCCAGAATAACTCCAACCCGATTATATTCGTGTGTCGTCAGGTCCGGCAGCGAAGCAATTGTTCCGTTAAATTCCCGCGCCTCCAGCAATATAAACAGCGGCGCATAAAGCGAATTTGTCGCCCATTCCGCAAGCTCCTGTGCATTAAGCATTGCTTCTGCAAGGTCGGCGTCAAGCCCGTTGCTTATTGTCGGCGTGTAGTCCAACGCCGGATTAAACCCTACCGCCATTGCCCGCAGCCGTCCATTTGCCGCCTCTATCAGCAGTTTTGCCGTATCCTGCGTCTTGTCAACAATGTCCGACTGTGTTTCAGTGTTCGGAAAGCCCATTAACCACAGCTCGGCGCCTTCGCCCGCTTCGGCATAAAATTCCTTTACATGCCTGTATGCAAATGCATTGGCATCACTGTCGGCTGACGTTATTCCCAAAACTGCCAAATCTTCTACCTTGCGAAGTATGTATGGCTTTGCCAACTCAAATTTGTCGGTTACCGGCGCTGCCGTAATTACCATACCCGCAACGCCGTCCGTTCCGCCGACTACGCTCCCAAGAGCGCCGTTTTCAAATAATATTTTTACTCTTGATAACATTTTTATCTTCTTTTAATATTTTCAATCCGAATATCATGCAATCCACATACGATTAACTGCGTCCGACTTCTCAAAAAACGCAAGCCCGTCTGATGTAAAATACAACTCATTTTTGTCGTATCTATCGAAGATTTCCTTTGTTTTTACATCTGTTTCCTCTACCCCTTCAATCGCTTTTGTCAATTGTCGGTCGATTTGTCTTTGCAGGTTGTCAGCTGTCGAGGCTGTCGCCTGCAATGCGCCGATTTCTGTTAATATTTCGGCTTCGGTCGCCGTTTCCGACAACCCAAATTTCAATGCAATACTTTTCATTTCATTATTATTATTTAAATGTTTATTAAATGTTATTTAAGGCAAAATCATCACTGTCATCAAACACCGGCGTGCCTGTAAGATTGTCGCTTTTTTTCCGCAGATTTTCCATATGTACTGCCGGCAGCGCCTCGTCTTTCGTTCCTTTGTCGTTCAACTTCGAACTGTTTATTATTATTTCTTTGCTCATTTCTTTTTTTTATATTTTTTTCAGCCGCAAAAATCAGTACAAAATCATTTTTCTGCAAAAAAACAGGTAAGGGTTGCTTGTTTTTTTTTATTTTGTCCGTTTTCCCTGCACTTTTGCAGCAAAAAAGATTTTGTAAAACAAAACGAAAACAGGCACAAAAAACATGTGATAATTAATAATTTAATGAAATGTCATTGCGAACTGCGAGCGTAGCGAAGCAGGAAACAATACGGAAAAAATTTAGATATGGGAATAAAAATAAATTTTGCGACGGGTTTTGAGATACCGCCCTATTTTTTGAAAAATAAGGAAATAATAATAAGTCGGATAAATGACGCCAATGCAGGGTCGGACAGGGTAACTGCAATGGGTGCGGCAAGCGATGAGGAACTGCGGCAGCAGGTGCTTGGCGTCAGACATTTCGACGAGGTGAAAATAAAACTTGAAACAGAAGCCGACATCGAGGAAAACTGGTACATGCTGCCTGTCGATCCTGTGATTTCGGTAGTTGGCAGAAATCAGATAACAAGGCGCAACGTGTTGAAAACAAACGAATATGTGGCGCACAGAGGCACGGTAAAGGAAATATGGAGTCAGGACGATTACGAGGTAAACATAGCAGGCTCGCTGGTTGCGCACAAATTTCCAGAAAACAATCTGCGAATTTTGAAAAATATTTGCGAGGCGCGGCAGGCAGTTGACATCAAAAGCCAGTTGCTCGGGCTGTTCGGCATAACGCGCGTAACTATTGAAGATTATTCGTTTCCGTTCACCAAGGGACTGGAAAATCAGATGTACACAATAAAGGCATATTCCGACGACAGATTCGATTTGCTCGTAATGACTTAAATATTAAGAAAATGACTTTTGGAATGTCTTATAAAATAACAGTCGGGAAATATCGGGTAGCTGCGCTGGACAGCGTAACGATAATCAAATCGGTTGAAAATCTGGCTGACACTGCCACTGTTGTACTTCCCGGAACCTATATCAACAGAGCTTTGCAGGTTGAAGACAAAATAAGCGTTGGCGACAAAGTAGAGATTTGGCTCGGCTACGATGACGATCTTAAAATGGAATTTACAGGCTATTTAAACAGCATTGCAACAGACGACGCAACCATAAAGTTAGAATGTGAAGATGCTCTTTATCTGTTCAGAAAATCGCTTAAAGACAGGGAATATAAAAGTATAAGTCTGAAAAAACTGCTTGGGGAGGCAGTTGCCGAAATAAACAAAATAAATGCCGAAAATAAGACGCCGACAAACTACACAGTAAAATGCGACTACGATTTTACGTGGGAAAATTTTACATTTTTCAAAACAACAGCCTTTGACATACTCAAAAAGATACAGGACGAAACAAAGGCAAACATATACTTCAAAGACGAGGTGCTGCACATACATCCGCCTTACTCCGAGATAATTAACAGCGAAGCGGTAATATTCGATTTTGCACGGAACATTGAAAAGGCTGATTTGAAGTACGTAAAAGCGTCGGATAAGAATATTGAAGTAGAAGTAACGTATACAAAATCGGATGGAAAGATGGCAAAAAAAACATTTGGCAATCCGGGCGGTCAAAAAATAAGCAGAACGATAGGCGCCGCAGACGAACAAAGTCTGAAAAATGCGGCAGAAAGTGAATACAATTTGTGGGTTTACGATGGCTACGAGGGCAGCATTACGTGCTGGCTTATTCCGTACGTGGAGCCTGCGTATCATATAGAGTTGCGGGACAGCGAATATGAGTATAAAAACGGCAAATACTATGTAGTTTCGACGGAAACGAGTTTTGACAGTTCGGGCGGGGTGCGGAAAATAAAACTTGGGAGGAAAACAGGATGAAAAATCAGTATCGGCTGCCGGGATCGGAATCAACGAAGCAAATGGTAAACTCTTCCATTTCCTTTACAAAACGAACGGTGAATGTAAAAGGCGGTGCGTTTTCAGCGCTCACAAATCGCCACTCTCCGCATTCAAAGGTACCCGATTTTACGGGCTTAATGTACATGTCTGCCAATGCAGGAGACGGAACAATTTTCACATGGAAATCGACATGCTCTTTGGGGTCAGTTATTATCCGAACTGTTCCCCAAAGAAAAAACGTTTCGCTCATAAATCCAAAATTTTTGGTTATAGAACAGTCTTTAATCAGCGGATGCTCCGTCTGTGCAAAAGCGGCATTGCAGGCAACAATAAATGCTAATATGAATAATAATTTACGCATGGCTGTTTAATTTAAGGCAAAGATAATAAAAAAAATGGAAATATACGGCAAGATAAAGCAAAAAATCAGAGAAATAAGTGATAGCAGCAAAGGCGGCGTGTCGGCGGTGTTTACGGCAGAGGTTGCAAGCGTGAGCGGCGAGACCTGCACGGTCAGGTTAGAGGATCTTTCGGTAAGTGATGTGAGGCTTCGGGCTGTGATTAATCAAGGTGCCGAAAAACTGCTGATAACGCCGAAAATCGGCTCTTATGTGCTGGTAGCGGATCTGTCGGGCGGCAATTACAGAGATTTGGCTGTTGTGTCGTACTCCGAAATAGAAAGTATGGAATACAAAGACGCACAGGGCTTCGAAATTACGGTGAAGGGCGGCAAAATGAGCGTCAAAAACGGCAGTTACGGCATAAAACAGGCGCTCGACGAACTGATTGATGCAATAGGAAGATTAACGGTAACAACAGGCACGGGACCCTCGGGAATTCCAATCAACAAAGCGGAATTTGACGCTGTGAAAGAGAAGATAGGAGGATTATTAATTTAAAATTTAAGAATTTATGAGAAAATTTATTTACAATTCGATTGTCGAGAGGTTGAAGACGGTTGAAGATGAAAACGGGGAACAGGCAATAAAACATTTCGACCTGTGGAACAGTCAGGTAAAGTATGCGGAACAGCCATTTGGGTTGCCTGCTGTGTTTTTGGGGTTTCGGTCGATAAACTGGCGGCTTACGGGCAATTCCGTTCGCGAGGCTGTGGTTACGGTGGAACTGCACGTAATAACACAGCGTAACATGCCAACTTCCAGCGAACTGCCCTGCGCAGAAACACCGCTTGATTTTTTTGATTTGCTTGCAAAAATCAATGTTTGCCTTTATCAATATGCAAATCGGGACGACAGATTCGAGCATAATGCGCTGACGCCCGTGCAAAGCACAACCGACCACGACTGCGGCGAACTACGAGATGATATTGAAGTATTTGAGTGCCATGCAGTAGATGCCTCCGCCATGCCTGATTTACAAAAAAAAACGGTAAAAATGCATCTTAATATTTAATTTTTAACAAATTAACAATGACCGGATAAAGTTTTGTGAGCAAAAAGAAACATGTTTAAAAATATTTTAAATAATAAATTTAACATGGTATTTATATTTTTTATATATTTGCATAATTGTTTAATAATTTAAAATATGGCACTAATAAATTGTTCAGAATGCGGCAAAAACATAAGCGATAAAGCCGCAAATTGTCCACATTGCGGCAATCCTTTAAATGTAAAAAACGAAGAATATCTTTGTTGTCCTAAATGTCGTTCGACTAAAATACATAGCCAGCAGAAAGGCTATAGCGGGGGAAAAGCATTAGCCGGAGTTCTTTTAACAGGAGGCATAGGACTTCTTGCAGGAACTGCCGGAAGTAAAAAATACAAATGACATGTTTGAATTGCGGGTATAAATTTAAGGCGGGAGAAGCTTTGATATTAGGTAATAACATTATTGAGAATCAATTCAAAAATGAATTGGATAACGAATTAAAGGAGATTGTTGAAAAAAAAGGGAAAATGCAGGCGATTTCCTTTTACAAGGAAAAAAACCGTGCCGGTCTGCGTGAAGCTTCTGAATATGTTGATGATTTTATAAAGAAAAATAATTTAACTCCGGACAAAGGAGGCTGTGCCGGAATGATTATATTATTTGTTGCGCTGACATCTATAGCTGCAGGTATCTTTTAAGCGTTATTTTTTAAACTCATATACCGCCTGAACGTCCGAAAACTTATATGATACTTCGGATATACATGATATATCCAAACTTGCCGCCATGATCTGTCCTGTCTGCCAGGTTCGTAATATTGACGCGCAAACGCCTGTATTTCCTGTATTCTCTTTAATAGATTTTCGTTATTATATGACATAATTTTTAATTTTTTACCCTCAAATTCACATCTACGCTTGCACGTATTTCCCCTTTCTTAAACTCAAAATCCACAAGGTCGTTCTCAATCAAATAAAGTGCGAGCGCACGGGCAAGTTCATACTTTATCTGCGTGAACTCCTCTATGCTCGTGCGCCCGTCAACCTTATTCCTGATTTCCAGTTTCATTGTATAAATTTTAAA
>JAIRLF010000376.1 GCA_031259655.1 Prevotellaceae bacterium | reverse complement strand
ATTTCAAATTGTCGCAAACCCGGCAACGAAAAGGGCTTTGACTACGTCGATTTAAAAATTCAGCTCTTTTATAGTGACGCTTTTTGCAAACAATAGATTGCTATAGATTTGAATATTGTGAGTTTTCGGACAAATACCATGTATGCTCTCAAAAAGTTACTTTTTGAGGGCTGCGCCTCTGGTGTTGGGGGACTTAGTTCTTAACTCTTAACTCCTCCGTGTATATTCCCATTTTTTGCATCAGGAAAGTTGCGTTCATATTTTGAGCGATTCCTTCCCTGATTTTGTAGTCGAAGAGGAGATTTTTGTCGTTTATTTCAGCCTCGAAGCGGAAGTTTTTGACATTTTCGGGAAATTCGTTTTCCAGTATACCGAGAACGAGGTCGTGAGTAGCGATAATACCGTTGCTGTTCAGCGATATCAGTTGTTTAATCAATGCTAATGAGCCTTTTTGTTTATCGATAGAATTTGTTCCTTTGAGTATTTCGTCGAGAATGATAAGCAAAATTTCGCCGGAGTGGATGCGGTCGATAATCATTTTCAGTCGTTTGAGTTCGGCAAAGAAATACGATTCGTTATCGTTCAGCGAGTCTGCAGTACGCAGGTTAGTAACGAGTTTACTTGGGAAAATCGTCATTTCGTTTGCGCAGACCGGGGCTCCGACACAGGCAAGAGTATGATTGACCCCGACTGTTCGCAGATATGTGCTTTTCCCCGCCATATTTGCACCCGTAACAACCATGAAAAAAGGACGTTTGTTTATATTCACATCGTTTTTCACACATTTGTCTCTGTGCAATAGAGGATGTCCGAGCGCTTTTGCTTCGAAGGCATACTGTTCGGTTATAGCCGGATACACATATTCCGGATGGTTATGAGCAAAAATAGCCAGCGAAGCTAAGGAATCGAATTTTGCAAGCGTTGAGAACCATGGTTCAATCTGTTTTCCATGTTCGTCAACCCATTTTTCGATTTTGATAAAATATTTTACGTTCCACATCAATACCGGATTGAAAAAGAACAGGATGGGATACGAAAAAGCCAGTCCGAGGCAATCGTAATAATACTTTAGTCGAGCGATTGTTTTCGACGCCGTGTCGTAAGGCGATTTCAACGACGATTTCAGTTCCTCAAGTTCGGAGGATACAAAATTTCCGTCTTCGATGATTTTGAACAAAGCCGAATATTTTTGCAACACATCTGTCTTTTTCTCAAACAGTTCAGCTACGCGCTGCACCCGTTTCGAAGGAATTAAGCTCAACGTAAAAGTTACAACCCACAACGCCCCGAAATATACGGACGGAACAATATTCATCACAGCTAAAACAGTCATCGCCAGGTATATTGCAGGGACGAGATATACGCACACGTTCCAGAATCCGCTTTTATGGAACGAAGATATTTGCGAAAACGAAGCGGAAAAGTTTTTTGTATCCAAATTATCTTTTCCCGTCAGCATACCTTTAATTATAAAGTGCAGCACGAGTTCGTGTTTGTCGTTCAGTTCTTTGACGGCCTGTTGCTGTTGCAGTATCTGTGTTTTATTTTCCAAAGGCGCGAGAAAGGTTTCGGCAAGAGCGTTCGTGCCAAAGGATGTAACGGTGCGATTTATCGACTGAAACAGTGAGTTTTCGCCGAATAAATCGAGGTCGGAAGCAAACCGGTGTTTGTGGTCTGTTTTGCCGGCTGCGCCGTCGAAAGCCGAAAAATCGTATTCGAGACCTTTCAGTTCGCCGGTAAGATAGCGCCGTTTTGTTTCCGCATAATTTTTTTTGCGATACAGTTTGTCGTGATATTTCAGCAAAAACAGGAAAAACAATACTCCCGCCGATAGGACGGCTACCGCAGCCGTCGTGTTGTGCCACAGCACATAAACCGATACGACAACCGTCAAAACAACTGCAAGCCGGAGAGTTCCCGTCCGGAATATTTTTTGCTTTAATATCTGTATTTCGTTCTCCTGCTCTTTTACAGCAGATTGATATGATGCAATAAGTTCACGAATATTCATTTGCTTAAGTTCTGATTTAGTTTACTCCGAGATAATTGTTTGGCGCGATAGCTTTTAACTCGTTTTTGACCTTTTCGGAAACATCGAGCGTATCGATAAATTCGGCGATGCTTTCTTTTGTGATTCCGGCGTTGCCTCGCGTCAGTTTTTTCAACTCTTCGTAAGGATTTTTGTAGCCTTCGCGCCGCAGAATCGTCTGAACAGCTTCGGCAACCACAGCCCAATTGTTCTCCAAATCTCTTTGAATGGCGTCGACATTAAGTTTCAGTTTCTCCAATCCTTTAAGCAACGATTTGAAAGCTAACAGCGAATGGGCTATCGGAACGCCAATGTTACGCAGCACGGTCGAATCCGTCAAATCCCTTTGCAGACGCGAGACCGGCAGTTTTGCCGACAAGTGTTCGAATATGGCGTTTGCAATTCCAAGATTACCCTCAGCATTTTCGAAATCAATAGGATTGACCTTGTGAGGCATAGCTGACGAACCCACTTCGCCCTCTTTTATTTTCTGTTTGAAATATTCCATGGAGATATATGTCCACATATCTCTGCAAAGGTCAATCAGTATGGTATTTATTCGCTTGAAATTATCGAACAGAGCGGCAAGGTTGTCATAATGTTCTATTTGCGTAGTCGTTTGCGACCTGTCTAAAGTCAAAACGCCGTTCACGAAACCGTTTCCGAATTTCACCCAGTCGATATTCGGATACGCCACGTTGTGAGCGTTGAAGTTACCTGTTGCGCCGCCGAATTTTGCGGAAAACGGCACGGTTTTTAATTGCGCAATCTGTTTTTCGAGCCGTTCGAGAAAGACTTTTATCTCTTTGCCCAATCGCGTGGGCGAAGCAGGTTGTCCGTGAGTACGCGCCAACATGGGAATATCAGCCCATTCCTGCGAATATTCGGATAAAAGCCCTGTAACTTTCCCGATATTAGGATAATAAACTTTGTTAACGGCTTCCGACAAACTGCATGGGACGGCGGTGTTGTTTATATCCTGCGAGGTTAGCCCGAAATGTACAAATTCGAGATATTCGTCCAATTTCAGAGTTCGCATCCGTTCTTTGATATAGTATTCCACCGCTTTGACGTCGTGGTTTGTAATGCTTTCGATATCTTTTACTTTTTGAGCGTCGTCTTCGGTGAAATCGCGGTATATGTTCCGGAGACTGTCATACGATTCTGGATTAAAACCTTGCAACTGAGGCAAAGGCAATTCGCATAAAGCAATAAAATACTCAATTTCGACTAATATCCGGTATTTTATCAATGCATATTCCGAAAAATATTCCGACAACTCTTTTACTTTTGTATAATACCTGCCATCAA
>JAIRLF010000338.1 GCA_031259655.1 Prevotellaceae bacterium | reverse complement strand
ATGCCGCCTGTTGATTTGACTTGGTACGACGGCGTAAACAACTTGCCTCCAATCCCGAAAGGTTACGGAAAATCCGAACTTGCCGAAGGTATTCCTCCATCCGGACAGGGCGAAATAGTCGCATCCTCAATCAATCCGGGTAAGATTATTTACAGCAAAGATTTGACATTCAAAGGCGGTTCGCACGGTTCCACTCTGTCGATAATTCCGGAAGAAAAGGCGAAAGACCTTAAACTCCCGGAAGTTCCGGCAAGCCCGTCGAATCACTATGCAAATTTCCTGCGCGCATGTCTGGGCAAGGAAAAAACCCGTTCGCCGTTCGAGATTCACGGTTCTTTAAGTCAAGTCTTTTCACTTGGCGTGATAGCTCAACGACTGAACTCTCCATTGTATTTCGACTGCCGGCTGAACCAAATCACCAACAATGCGTTTGCCAATGCAATGCTGACAGGTTTGCCGCCGCGTAAAGGCTGGGAACAGTATTATAAATTATGAAGTTTTTAAATTATTATGTATAAAAAATGATAACACCCTTGACGAACCCCATGTTTGAGGGTGTTATCTTTAAAAAAAGGTAAAATGCAAAACAGACATATTTTATTTATACTCGTTTTTTTACTGTCGGGCACGCTGTTTGCTCAGGAATGGACTCCTTTGTGTAACGGTAAAAATCTGAAAGGATGGAAAAAACTCAACGGTAGCGCGGAATTTAAAGTGAAAGACGGCGTTATCACAGGTGTTTATAAAATGAATACGCCTAATACTTTTCTTGTTACAGAGAACAATTACGGCGATTTTATTCTTGAGTTCGATTTTAAAATCGACGAAGGACTCAATTCCGGCGTTCAGTTTCGCAGTCAAAGCCGGAAAGATTATCACAAGGGTAAAGTGTATGGATATCAATTCGAAATCGACGGACAATGCTCGGGAAGCGTATACGACGAAGAACGCAGAGGCTGGTTATATCCGCCGAATGCAAACCCTGCCGCTATCAAGACGTTGAAATCCGGCGTCTGGCACAAAGCTCGAATCGAAGCTGTCGGAAATTCAATCCGTACATGGATTAACGACCTCGCCTGCACCAACCTCTGGGACGATATGACGCCGGAGGGATTTATCGCACTGCAAGTTCACAGCATCGGCAACAATAAGGACCTCAACGGCAAAACCGTCAGTTGGAAAGATATTCGTATATGCACGACAAATGTTGCTCAATATCAAACCAACTCGACCGCTCCCGAAATAAACACTGTCGTTAACAGCATATCGCCTGCCGAAGCTGCGGACGGATGGAAACTCTTGTGGGACGGAAAAACAACCGAGGGCTGGAGAGGCGCGAAAATCAATGCTTTCCCTCAAAAAGGCTGGACAATCGAAAACGGAATATTGAAAGTGCATAAAAGCGGCGGCGGAGAATCGACCAATGGCGGCGATATCGTTACTGTCCGAAAATACAGAAACTTTATCCTCAAAGTGGACTTCAAAATCACGCCGGGAGCAAACAGCGGAATAAAATATTTCGTAAATCCCGATTTGAATAAAGGCGAAGGTTCTGCTATCGGCTGTGAGTTTCAGATTCTTGACGACAAAAAACATCCCGATGCCAAACTGGGTGTGAAAGGTAACAGAACGCTCGGCTCTTTATACGACCTGATTCCGACAATAAACTCCGGGAACTTTAATATCAACGAGTTCAATAATGCTACGGTTGTCGTTATGGATAATCATGTGGAACACCTGCTCAATGGAATCAAAGTGGTGGAATACGAACGTAATAATCAGATGTGGAACGCCCTAGTTGCATACAGCAAATACAAAGACTGGCCTGATTTCGGTAATGCTGCCGAAGGTCATATCCTCTTGCAAGACCATGGCGACGAAGTCTGGTTTAAAAATATAAAGATTAAGGAACTGTAATTAATTTATTTCCATTTTTATAAGATTTTATGTGTTGGGGCTGTTTTTCAAAGAAAAACAGCCCTTTTTGACAGCACGGTTATGACTCTCGCCGGCGCAGTAATCTTCAATTGCGAAAAAGCGTTTTCGACGACAAACACCGTCTGCGAGCTCTCCCCTCCCTGTCCGTATTGCCGTTTTTCAAATCTTTTTTTACAAAAAACTGACATTTTGTCATCTTGTCATGTTCTCGAGCATAATTGTTTAAAAGCAGGTAATTATATTGTAAAATAATTAATATCAATATTTTATAATAGAAATCAAACAAATTTCATTTACAAAAAAATGTCTGACGCACAAGATGGCATGAAAATTGTTAAACATGATTTGAAATTTTAATGTATTAAATAATAAAAATATAATAAACAGTTAAAAATGGGAAAAATAATAGGAATAGATTTAGGAACAACAAACTCTTGCGTTTCTGTTATGGAAGGTAATGAAGCTGTTGTTATTACAAACAGCGAAGGCAAACGCACTACTCCGTCTATTGTTTCGTTTTCGGACAATGGCGAGCGAAAAGTAGGCGACCCTGCTAAACGTCAAGCAATCACCAACCCAAAACGTACGATATTTTCAATCAAACGTTTCATGGGTGAAACGTACGACCAGGTCGCTACGGAAATCAAACGCATCCCTTACGATGTTGCAAGAGGCGACAATAATACTCCTCGCGTCAAAATTGATGACAGACAGTACACTCCGCAGGAAATTTCAGCAGTGATTCTTCAGAAAATGAAAAAAACCGCTGAGGATTATCTTGGTCAGGAAGTTACGGAAGCTGTAATCACCGTTCCGGCATATTTTAGCGATTCGCAACGTCAGGCAACGAAAGAAGCGGGCGAAATTGCCGGACTGAAAGTTCGTCGTATTATCAATGAGCCTACTGCGGCAGCGCTTGCTTACGGTCTCGACAAAAAACACGACAAAGACATGAAAGTCGCTGTTTTCGACCTTGGCGGCGGAACATTCGACATCTCAATCCTCGAACTTGGAGAGGGCGTTTTTGAGGTGAAATCAACAAACGGAGATACTCATCTCGGTGGAGACGATTTCGACCAGGTAATTATTGACTGGCTTGCGGAAGAATTTCGAGCCGAAAATTCGATTGACCTGCGCAAAGACGCTATGGCTCTGCAACGTCTGAAAGAAGCTGCCGAAAAAGCTAAAATAGAACTCTCGTCTTCGGCTTCTACAGAAATCAATTTGCCGTATATAATGCCTGTCGACGGTATTCCCAAGCACTTGGTGAAAACTCTTACCCGCGCTAAATTCGAGCAAATGGCTGACAGTTTGATTCAACGTACAATCGAGCCTTGCCGTAAAGCGCTTAACGATGCAGGTTATTCGGCTTCCGAAATCGACGAGGTGATACTCGTTGGAGGTTCAACCCGAATCCCCGCGATACAGTCCAAGGTTGAAGAATTTTTCAAACGCTCTCCCTCGAAAAGCGTGAACCCCGACGAAGTAGTTGCCGTAGGCGCAGCCATTCAAGGCGGTGTCTTGTCGGGCGATGTTAAGGACGTGCTGTTGCTTGACGTTACTCCCCTCTCGCTCGGTATCGAAACAATGGGCGGCGTGATGACGAAATTGATAGAATCCAATTCGACAATCCCCATCAAAAAAAGCGAAGTATTCTCTACCGCCAGCGATAATCAGTCTTCGGTCGAAATACATGTACTGCAGGGAGAACGTCCTATGGCAAGCGGGAACAAAACAATAGGCAAATTCTATTTGGACGGAATACCGCCTGCTCCTCGCGGCGTACCCAAAATCGAAGTTACTTTCGATATTGACGCAAACGGAATATTGAACGTGACGGCTAAAGACCAGGGTACAGGTAAAGAACAACGTATCAGAATCGAAGCCTCATCGGGACTTACGGATGACGAAATCAAACGTATGCGCGACGAAGCGAAAATGAACGAGGATAAAGATAAAGCGGAAAAAGAACGGGTCGATAAAATGAACGCTGCAGACAGTATTATCTTTCAGACTGAAAAACAGTTGAAAGAATACGGCGACAAAATTCCAGCCGACAAAAAAGCTCCGATAGAAACAGCTCTTAATAAACTCAAAGAGGCTCACAAAAATCAGGACTTGACGGCTATCGACAGCGCTCAAAATGACCTGAACTCGGCATGGCAAGCAGCATCCGAAGAAATCTACAAAGCTCAGGCTCAACAACAAGGTCAGGAACAGTCTGCCAACTCCGGAAATGCACAAAACGGCACAAAAGATCCGGATGTTACCGACGTGGATTTCGAGGAAGTGAAGTAATCGCTATCACAAACGATAGACAGATATTAGAAAATCCCTGTAAACTATGTGTTTGCAGGGATTTTTGCTTTTGCAGAGTATCAACAATTATGTTTTATGTATTGTTTTTTTGTACATCTGCTTGCAGATTTGCGACACGACTAACAGCTATTTTTGGATAATAAAAAAAACCTTATCTTTGCGCCAATATTCAAACGATAAAAAATGAACGGTAAAAAAAGAAAATGGGTTATTAGTCGCCTAAATTTCAAAGATAAGTACCGACTTGGTATTTATAACGACACCACGTACGAACAGGTTTTTCACTTTCGTTTGAAGGGTCGCGAAGTACTGGTGGTAATTGTAATTTCCGTAATTTTGTTGGTTGGATTAACTACTTTTCTCATTACATTTACTCCGGTGAGGGAATTTATTCCCGGATATCCCAACAAAGAGACTCGCCGAATCATGCAAAACAATGTTTTAAAGATAGATTCATTGGAGAACGTACTTATAGAGTGGACGCATTACTGGAACAATTCTATCAGGGTGTTATCGGGCAGCAGCACTCAAATCGTTCAAAATCCGCCCGATTCGAATGTAGTAAACAAACCCTTCGTCGATGTCAGATCGAAGCAGGATTCCCTGTTTCGCGACCGTATCGAACGCGAGGAAAGATTTGATAACAGAGACAGTTTCACCGTCAAAAAAAACAGAAACATATCGGAGCTACACCTTATGACGCCACTTAAAGGTAAAATCACTTCAAAGTTCAATGCCAGAGAAAATCATATCGGCATCGACATCGTCTCGTCGCCTAACGACGTTGTCGTTGCGACCCTCGATGGCGCTGTTATAATGGCGGAATGGACGCTCGAAACGGGTAATTCCATTCTTATTCAACACTCCGACAATATCATTTCGGTGTATAAACACAACGCCAAGCTGCTTAAAAAACAGGGCAGTAAGGTGAAAGCAGGCGATGCTATTGCTATCATGGGCAATTCGGGCGAATTGACATACGGGCCTCATCTGCACTTTGAACTGTGGTTCAACGGCGTTCCGGTAGACCCCGAACAATATATCGCGTTTTGATAAATTGAATTTAATAGTTATAAATGTAATATAAATTGAATAAATTAAATATGGAAAGAAAAAGACTTCAGGGAGATTGGCCTAAAATCGGCATTCGACCTACTATCGACGGGCGTATGGGCGGCGTACGCGAATCGTTGGAAACACAGACAAAGAACATGGCCGAAAGTGTAGCAACGTTGTTGTCTTCGACGTTGAAATATCCCGACGGCACACCTGTTCAATGCGTTATTGCCGATTCGACTATAGGTCGCGTCGCCGAAAGCGCTGCCTGCGCCGAAAAATTCAAGAAAGAAAATGTCGGCGTAACGATTTCCGTAACTCCATGCTGGTGCTACGGAAGCGAAACGATGGACATGGACCCGCATACAGTGAAAGCGGTATGGGGATTCAACGGCACCGAACGTCCGGGAGCGGTCTATTTGGCTGCTGTTCTGGCTGCTCATGCTCAAAAGGGATTACCCGCGTTCGGCATCTATGGTCACGATGTGCAAGACGCCGGCACAACCGAAATCCCCTGCGACGTTCGTGAAAAATTATTGCGCTTTTCGAAAGCGGCTCTCGCCGTCGCTGTCATGCGCGGCAAATCGTATTTGTCGATAGGCGCTGTATGTATGGGTATTGCGGGTTCGATTGTGAACACCGATTTCTTCGAAAACTATCTTGGAATGCGTTGCGAGGGCATCGACGAAGTGGAAATCATCCGCCGTATGAGCGAAGGTATCTACGACAAGGACGAATTTGAAAAAGCTCTGGCTTGGGCTAAAGCCAACTGCAACGAACACGCCGACATTTGCAACCGTCCGGATTTGCAGAAAGACCGTGCAGGAAAAGATAAGGATTGGGAATTTGTCGTTAAAATGACCTTGATTGTCCGCGATTTGATGACCGGAAACCCGAAATTGAAAGAATTGGGCTTCGGAGAAGAAGCCTTGGGACACAACGCTATCGCCGCCGGATTCCAGGGACAGAGGCAGTGGACGGACTTTTACCCCAACGGCGATTTTACCGAGGCGATTATGAACTCGTCGTTCGACTGGACGGGCGTGAGGCAACCGTATGTGCTTGCCACCGAAAACGACGCCCTCAACGGTACTGCCATGCTGTTCGGCTATCTGCTTACCAACACGGCGCAGATATTCGCCGATGTCCGCACTTACTGGAGCCCCGAATCGGTCGAAAGAGTGACGGGTAAAAAGTTGACCGGCAAAGCGGCAAACGGTATCATTCACCTGATTAACTCGGGCGCGGCTTCGCTCGACGGCTCCGCGCGTCAGAAAGATAAGGACGGTAATCCGGCAATGAAATCGTTCTGGGAAATCGACGCCGCCGAAGCAAAAGCCTGTCTGGAAGCGACAAGCTGGGTGCCTGCAAATCGCGAATATTTCAGAGGAGGCGGTTTTTCGTCGAAGTTCTTAACTCTCGGCGGTATGCCATGTACAATGGTGCGCCTGAATCTTGTCAAAGGACTTGGTCCGGTGTTGCAAATCGCCGAAGGCTGGACAGTAGAAATCGACCCCGACGCGCACAAAATTCTGGACGACAGAACCGATAAGGGCTGGCCTACTACCTGGTTCGCTCCGAGACTTGCCGACAACGACAATTTTAAGGATGTGTATTCCGTAATGAACAACTGGGGCGCTAATCACGGCGCTATCAGTTACGGTCATATCGGCGCCGACTTGATTACTTTGGCTTCGATGTTGCGTATACCTGTGAGTATGCACAATATCGACGAAAAAAACATCTTCCGTCCCGCCGCATGGGCAGCCTTCGGTATGGACAAGGAAGGTGCGGATTATAGAGCGTGCGCGGCTTACGGACCTCTGTATTAATTGAAAAATAGTATTAATTTGTGAGTTTTTGAAAAGAAAGGTGGAGACCTCTTGTTGGTCTCCACTTTAAAAAACATAAATAATGAAAAAAAGAAACTTAATAAAATTGTTATCTATTGTGGCTGTGGTATTACAATTCAACAGTCATCTTGTTGCACAGGAAACGAATGAACAAAATGCGAAAAATGCCGAAGTAAAAGCGAAACGCGGACGTTTTTTCGATTGGGGAAATTATGCGATGTTTGTGCATTGGGGGCTGTATTCCCAGCTCGGTAATAAATGGGAAGAAAAGACATACTACGGTAACAGCGAATGGATTATGGAAAGAAATATGGCGCACATTCCTGTGGACGAATATAAAGCTACCGCGAGAAATTTCAATCCCGACAAGTTCAACGCCAAAGAGTTGGCGCAGTTAGCCAAAGACGCAGGCATGAAATATATTATCATCACGAGCAAACATCACGACGGATTTGCAATGTATCACTCTAAATGCAACAAGTTTAATATCGTGGACGCTACTCCGTTCAAGCGCGACCCGATGAAAGAACTTTCGGAAGCATGCAAAGAACTCGGATTAGGATTCGGATTTTATTACTCGCATAATCAGGATTGGACGTATCCGGGAGGAACAAGCGGACCTAAAGTCGACCATGAGGGCAATCCGAAAACTTTCGACGACTATTTCAACGAAAAATGCCTTCCGCAGGTAGAAGAAATCACTCGAAATTACGGGGATATAGAACTCATCTGGTTCGATACGCCCGGAAGAATCCCCGCAAAATACGCTAAACAACTTGTCGAAGTCGTACACCGGAACCAGCCCGGCGCTTTGGTATCCGGTCGCGTAGGTTTCAACATGGGCGATTACCGTACGCTCGGCGACATGGAAGTCCCGTTGACAAACATCGACGGACTTTGGGAAGGCGTAGATGTTACCAACGATTCGTGGGGGTATGCCTGGTATGACCAAAACTGGAAAACACCCAAGCAAATCCTTAACTATCTCATCTCGACCATCGCTCGCGGAGGTACATACATGTTGAACGTAGGTCCCGACCCTTCGGGGCAGGTTCCCGAGCAGGCGCAGATGTTTTTGCGTCTGGCAGGAAAATGGATAGCCCGCTATCCGCAAGTGATTTATTCGGCTGAAGCCTCTCCCTGGGGACATGCTTTGCCTTGGGGCGATGTTGTTGTCAACGACGGAAAACTCTATCTGACCGTATTCGACTGGCCGACATCGGGAAAACTATATTTACCCGGTCTGGAATCGGAAATCGTATCCGTTAAATTGCTGACTAATAGTAAACCGCAAAAACTGAATTTCACGAAAGAAGGAAGATGGACTGTAATCGGTTTGCCTTGTTCGGCGCCCGAAAAATTGGTCTCCGTAATAGAACTTTCGTTGAAAGGAGATATCAAAGTGGACAACACTCAATCTGTTGACCCCGAATTCGGATTAAATCTGTCCGCTAAATTTTCTACTCCCGAAAACGGCAAAGTTGTGAACAAAAGGTGGATGGAAAAATTCGGAGAATGGAAACAAAAACACCAGGTGGGCGACTGGAACGAAAATACAAACGTCACATGGGAATTTGATATAAAAACTCCGGGCAGATATTTTATCGAAATCACGGCTTCAGGCTCAGGACCAAGAGTGTGGAACATCAAAACGGACGAAGGTCGCGAAATACAAAACCGGCAAAACACTTCGACAATCTATCACACGCAACCTGTCGGCTGGACAGCGTTCGACAAAGCCGGTAAACATACTGTAACCGTGCGTATTCCGGACGGAGAAAGAGCAAATACAAGTCTGGCGGCAATAAAAATAACGCCTTTCGAGTAGAGACAAGGCACATGCTTTGTGGTTATCCGTGTCCGCCAAACATTGTCGTATTTTGTCATTTGTCCGAAAACTGTTTGCACTTACGACAAGACCTTCTCGCCGACGGCAGGGAGTGTTTGCACTTACGACAACCGAACAGTCAATTGACTGAAAAGTTTCAAAACTTTAGTTTGGCGTATATATTGCTATAGATTTGAACATTCAGATTTCCTGACCTCAAGGAAATAGGAGTGTCACCCAAAACGGGAAAAAACCATATTTGATACAAATATCAACATTAAAGCAAAGAGCAAAGAAAAGACCAAAGTCAAATTAGAAGCAGGGAATATAGTCTGGGTCTCGTTAATATGTTGACTGTCCGGAAGCCCGTCAGGGCTTCAATATGAAACTTTAGTTCGACGTAGTCAATAACCCCGAGCAAGCCGCAGGCGCAGCTCGGGGTATGGTCGCCTCCTCATCTGAACTACGTAGTAGTTCAACCCTTACAGGGT